>NC_010337.2:3040000-3075407 GCF_000019165.1 Heliomicrobium modesticaldum Ice1 | reverse complement strand
TGGAGGAGACATGCATTATGGGGACAGCAAGATAAAAGCTATCTTCTCAGTGACTTTCGATAACGCCTTTGTCGTCCACGACGTCAAGGTGGTGGAGGGTCCCAATGGGCTGATCGTGGCCATGCCTAGCCGCAAACGGCCCGATGGCAAGTACTGCGATATTTTTCACCCCATCTCCACCGATGCCAGAGAGGTCGTCTCTTCGGCCATCATGGCGGCCTACAACGAAGCGGTGGCGCAAGCCAGCCAGGACGGCGTTACGGCAGACGTTACGGCCTAGAAGGGCGTCGTTCGTGGAAAGGATGGCCTTGCAGTCAGTGAACGCGGTGTGTTTCACCGAGTCGTACAGAGCCGACCGTTGCCTATGGCGCAGCGGTTTTTTCTTTTTTTAGGGGGCGATGGGCTTGCCATCCCTTGAAAGTGTCATTTGCTCAGCCGCTATGTGGGAGCATGTCGGTATTTTGAAATAAAAGGAAAAGAAAAGGGATTTGTTTTTTTATGTCGAAGTCAGTTTCATCATCTAAATCCAAACGGGGAGAACGGCACAATTATGAAAAGAAAACTCTTGGCTTCTTGTATGGCCGCATGGGTTCTGGCAGGTTCCGGTCTGGTCCTGCTCACCGTGGCTTTCGCCTCGCCCGGCGAGGCGGAGCCTGCGCTGTTGCAACCGGCGGCGGATCGACCGTCGGCGCTGCCAATAAATGCGCAGACAGAGCCCGCGCTCAGGCGGATCGACTTCTTTTCCCGACTGTCGAATGCGCTCGGTGTCCTACCGATCTTTCCGCCAACAGCCTCTTTTGTCGATGTCACGCCGACTTCGCCCGACTTTGGAGCGGTTGAGGCGTTGGCCCGCCTCGGCCTGATTTCCGGCATTTCGCCGGGCCGCCTGGGCGCCGACGAGGTGATGCGCCGGCAGGATGCGGCGCTGCTTCTCTGGCGCGCTTTGGGAGACCGGCAGGAACAGGGCTATGGGGATCCTTTGATCGATGAAGGGGAGATCGCCGATTATGCCCGACAGGCCGTCCGTTACGCTGTTCAAAAAGGCTGGCTGCAGGCCCGAGAGGGACGGTTTCGCCCCTGTGACGGACTGACCTTGTCTGAAACAGAGCGGATGATGGAGAGGTTGCGCATGGATCGTAAGGCGCAGGCCCTGCGCGCCATCGCCGTTACATCAAAACGCCAGGTTGGCCTTTGGCCGGATGAGATGAAAGCAGTGGAACTTCCACCCGGTCACCCGGAGCAGTGGACGCCTGAAAAAGGGGTGCCCTTGGGTTTTACGCCTGTTTTCGGCGTCGATGATCCGAAGCTCGGCCGTTTGTCCGGCGATGGCGGTTTTACGCTAGGCCCGCAGGCGAAGCGGGGCTTGGTCACCGTCAATGCCGGTCTCACCAGTTATCCCTTGGAGGTTGACGCCTACACGGCGTCGAGACCAAGAACCACACCGCCAGCGAGCGGGGAACGGGCGAAGGAGGAAAAAAGGTCCGGTGAGGGACCGCTGGCACCCACCGCGTTTTCTGTCCAGGTCAGCCAGCATGCGCCCGATCTCGCCTTTCAGCAACTGGAGTCGAAACACTACCCCGGACCCCAGGGGGGGCTGGCCTCGCCGGATGAGACCTGGACAGGCTTTCTCCGCCAAGAGGGCCGCGACGTGCTGATCGACCTGCAGCGATTGCGATCGGTGACCGGTCTTTCTTTAGAGTTTTTGCAGGACAAACAGGCAGGGATCCAGATGCCTTCGCACATGCAAGGGGCTCTTTCTCCGGATGGGCAGAACTGGTTTTACCTGGGTGAGGTACGCCACAGCCTTTCTCCCTCTGATGGCACGGTGCAACAGCGTGTTCTGGGCTTTCGCTTCCCGGCCTTAAATACGCGTTACATAAAGCTCAGCTTCCCTGTCGATGGCTGGACCTTTGCGCGGCGCTTGACCGTCGAGGCCGCCCCATCGCCGGCGAAACCGGTGCTGCTGAGCCCCGATGATCAGGTCGTCAAAACGGCGAAGGGCTATCTTCAAATCCCCGGCGTCAACGACATTCTGCTCGTGTACACAGGTCACCACGGAAAAGCCGGAACCTGGACGAGTGACGACTTCCTTCCCATGATTGCCTACCGAAACCGCCAGGGCTACCGGGATCGGATGTTTGACACGATGCTCTTTCTCCCCTACAGGGAAACGGGCAGCGTCAAGGAAAAGTGGATCGCTTACCTGGACGATCTCTTCACCCCCGGCATCCAGTTGAGCGCGCTCAACGAGGCGGTTGCCGAGATGAACCGTATCCTGGGGACGGCCCATACAGTGAAGGTGATTCTTACCCTGCCTTATCCGGACAGCCAGGAACGGAACTTCGGCAACCTGGCAGAAAAAAGCCCCTCTCTTTCCTTCGATCCCGCCCATGTGGGTCGCGAACAGGCGCTGGCCAACCGGCTGGCGGCGCTGAAATGGTATTATAAGGAGCTGAACGAGCGTTGGCAAGCCGCCAGGTTCGATAATCTCGAACTGGCCGGGATCTACTGGTACGCTGAAACAATCGACGGCCACATCCCCGATGAGACGCAGCTGGTGCAGGGGGCTGCGCGCATCGTCCGGGCTGACAACCGCGACTTCTACTGGATCCCTTTTTACGGCGCGAAGGGCTATGAAAACTGGCGCTCTTACGGTTTCGAGTACGTGCTTCTGCAACCCAACTACTATGCGGACGAGATCAAGCCTGATGAGCGGATGGACCGGACGGCGGCGCTGGCGAAGAAGTACCGCCTCGGCATGGAACTGGAGATCAGCGACCAGGTTTTCGATTCGGTCAGCCACTATAACGCTTTTTACAAGCAACTGGATAGGGCGCACCAGCTCGGTGTCGATGGGGATATGACCAACGCCTACTACGCCGGCTCGAAAACCCTTGTGCGGGTGAGCAACAGCAGCGATCCTAAGATCCGAGCGATATATGATGATCTGTACCGCTGGATCCGGGGGACCTACCGTCCGAAGTAAGTGCGTCTACGCAGAGGTCAGCGAAAAAGCCGGAAACATACCGATAAGAATCGGCAGCAAAAAAGGCCCCCCGATGATACGTGGTGTCCACGAACATCGGGGGGTCTTTTTTGCTGCAGCCGGGAAAATGGCGATGACCCTTTTTTACTCCGGCCAGTTGCCCCCGGTGAGATGGTCGCGCAAATCGACCAAGACACCTTCCTTGCGGGGGCGTTCGCTGGAAGGGCTGATCGGTTCACCTGCCCGCGCCGACGCGATGTCGAGGACAGGTGAGGCGGCAGCTGCAGTAACGGTGGCGGCCATTTTCGGGACGGTCGGTTCTGCTTCAGGTAATTCACCGTCGCGGAATTGGCCTTTGTTCATGGCATACAGTTGTTTTTCCAGGCGTTCGACCCGATCGGCCATCTTAAAGACGCTTTCCGTGACCCGGTTGCCGAAGGCCTTCATGGCAGGGGAGACGGCTTCGTCGAAGAGCTTGACGGCGACCATCGTTTTTTGGGTGATCGACATTTCGACCACATTGCGCACTGTCGATTTGATCATAGATTCCAGTTCGGGACGGAGTTGTTCCAAGTTATCGCGGGCGATGGCGTCATCGATCAATCGCAAAAGGATCTCGGGAATCGGTTCGCCATGCAAATCGGACTGCCCTTCTAGCCAGTGGATCCGTTCCGGTGAAAGCTCCAACGTGATCTTTTTCGACCTAGTCAAATTGGAAAACCCCTCTCTTGTCAGGTAGATGCCTATTGTTCTCGGGTTTCCAGATATCGCGCGCCCTGTTTCCATTTTAACGGAAATGTTTTGGAATTGTCGAGGGCGGTTGATCCGACTGTGCCTTCCTTTCAAGGGCCGTCACGGAAATTATAACAAAAAATTAACCATCACAACAGATAGTGTGGTTTATCACTACCGGAAGCTCTTTTGGTCTATGACCGTCTTGGCATCTGCTTTTGCTGAATGAACGGGCATGTCACCTTATCCTTCGGGGAAAAGCTATTGGAGGGTGAACTGGCGTAGTGGAAGAGCATAAACAGAGCTTTTGGGAAACCTATCTCTATAAACACCGCAAAGATGAGATCCCGCCGCCAGACGATCGTTCCGGGAAGGTGGAGCGGGCTCTGCCGGCCTCGCTGGAGGCGACGAAGGATGCGCTCAAAAAGGCACTCGGCGAGCCGAAAGACCTCTTCTTTCGACCGATCGAAAATCCAGCGCTGGGCCGGAAGTTTCTCCTCGCCGCCATCGAAGGGCTGATCGACAAAAAAGAACTCGCCCTACATGTGATCGAACCGTTGCAGAGTGCGCCGCCCCAGGATGAATCTTCTGATATCTTTGAGATACTCGGGCAAATGGTCATCTCCGTCCCCAACTGGCAGAAGATCAAAACGCTTGATCAGGCCAAAAGCCAACTTCTCGACGGTAACACGCTCCTCTTCGCCGAGGGGTTGTCATCAGGCCTTGTCATCTTCAATCACCAGTACGAACACCGGACAGTCGGCGAGCCCATCACGGAACAGGTGATCCGCGGCCCTATCGAGGGGTTTGTCGAGGCCATTCGCGTCAATACGGCCTTGTTGCGCAAGCACATCAAGGACGAACGCTTGCGAGTCGAGTCGATGACGATCGGGCGGCGGAGCAAGACCAAGGCGGTCGTGGCCTATGTGGAGGGGATCGCCTACCCGCCGCGGATCGACGCCGTCAAGGAGGACCTGAAAAGCCTCGATATCGATGTGGTTCATGATGTGGCCGAATTGTCGCTGTTGCTGCAGAAGCGTTCCTTCAACATCTTTCCCCTCAGCCTGACGAGCGAACGGACAGACCGGGTGTCGGCTGCCTTGATGGAAGGCCGCATCGCCGTTTTCATTGACAATTCGCCGGCCGCTATGGTGGTGCCGGCCATCTTCATCGATTTCTGGCGCACCCCGGAAGACTACTACTATTCTCCTGTCCTGGTCACTTTTTTCCGCATCTTGCGCATGATCGTCGGCAATCACCTGACCATGATGCTCCCGGCTCTGTACATCTCCTTCACCGAATTCCCGACAGGGATCATCGGCTCCCAACTGATCTTGAACATGGCCGCCTCCCGCGAGGGGATCGCCTTCCCTCCGACGGTGGAGGTGCTGCTCATGCTGCTCATGCTGGACATCATCTTGGAGGCGAGTCAGCGGCTTCCGCGCATTGTCGGCGGTGCCGTCACCATCGTCGGCGGCCTGATCCTGGGCCAGGCGGCCGTCCAGTCGAAGCTGGCCTCTAACATCATCGTCATCATCGTCGCTGTCACAGCCATCACGAACCTGACTGTCTCCAACCTGTCCATGCTGCAGGCGATGCGGCTATTGAAGTACTATTTTATGATCTGGGCGTCTTTTTTTGGTGTCGTCGGCGTCGTATTCGCGGCGACCACTGTGCTGGCCTATGTGGGTTCCTTGAAATCCTATGGCGTTCCTTACCTCAGCCAGATGTCGGCCATCCACCTTCGCGACCTGACCGATACGATTTACCTCTTTTCACCAAAATGGCGGACAAACCGTCCGCGCACCTTCAAGGCAGAAGACGGTCAGCGCTGGGACACCAAGTCGATGAAATACAACGAAGACAGCATGGATGATGTGTAACCGGGCGATTGTGAACAGCCTTAGAGAGGCCCTCGATTGCAAAGAGAATCGCAAGTGCATCCTTGAGATGAAGCGTTGGAGAGGGTAACGTGTACAGGGAAGAAATTTCCATGATCCAGATCGGTCTCCTGATGGGCTCCTTTTTCGTCTCCGGGGCCGGTCTCTATTACCACGGTTTTTTGCTGCACAGCGTTGCCTACAATCCATGGGCGCCCCTGTTGTCGGGGGTTGCCCTGTCGGTGATTCCCTTGGCTCTCGCCTGGCGTTTTTGCGCCCGCTTTCCTCGTGATAACATCGTCGGTGTCGCCCAAAAGCTGACAGGGCGCTGGCTTGGCATCATGATCACGCTGCCGTTGGTTCTCTTTCATCTGGCTTTGCCTTGGCCTGTTTTTCGGATTGCCGCCGAACTGCTTGTGGACGTACACCTGAATCAGACGCCGCCCATCGTCCTTTCCACGATCCTTTTAGCCATCGCCTGTTGGCTCGCCTTGATGGGGACGGAGGTGGTCACGCGGACCAACGACGAGCATCTGGTGATCATCTTTCCTTTGACGGTGGTCATGTTTTATCTCTCCATCGCTGACATCCGACCGGAACTGGCACTCCCGCTGACCCAGTTTGACTTTTCCTACTGGGGGCGCCTTGATTTTTATGCCTCCTTAATGGTTTTTTTTGGTT
Organism: Heliomicrobium modesticaldum Ice1; assembly: GCF_000019165.1. Lineage (GTDB taxonomy): Bacteria > Bacillota > Desulfitobacteriia > Heliobacteriales > Heliobacteriaceae > Heliomicrobium > Heliomicrobium modesticaldum. Next base: position 3,069,128 of record NC_010337.2, on the reverse strand, counting down.
TTAGCCTGCCCTTATTTCTCAATGACGCCCTGGGTCACAGCAAAAAAATGTACTGGGTGATCCTCGCCGTGACCATCGTCGGGGCTTTATATCTGCTATTCACCCTCTTCTTGATCATCGGAACCTTGGGGATGGAGATGGCCTCCAGTTTTGAACAGCCCTTGAAAGTAAAGATGACCACCCTGCGCCAGATGGTCTTTTTTGAACGGGTCGACATCTTCTTGGTGTTGCTCTGGATGTTCCCGACCATAACGGCCATGGGGGCCATGATCGTCACAGGGGCGCGGGCTGTTGGGCAGTGGCTGAATCTGGCCAATTATCATCCTGTCATCTATGTGTATTTTGTGATCGCCCTGCTCGCCCGTCCATGGTTTGAAGCCTTCCAACACTCGACACAGTTTCTGCGTTGGCTTGGCCCGTTATGGGGCGTTTTTATGATCGCCACGGTGGGCCTCCTGTTGATCCTGGCCCGCTTCCGCCGGGAAAAGACAGTGCCATCTGCCGGAACGGAGGGCGAGTAAGATGGTTAGACGTCGGACGTTAAGGGCCTTGCTGGCGGTTCTGTTGAGCCTATTGCCTACCCTTGTCGGCTGTTGGGACAAGATGCCCATTGAACGGCGTTTGATGGTGATGAACATCGGCTTTGATCTCGGTGAAAAAGAAGCACTCGCCTTGATACCGGATATCCATAATCCAAAACAGTCTGAATCGAACACCCAGCCAAGCCCGCAGAAAACGGCCGGTCCGCCCACCCTTTCGCCGCGGCTGGAGGGAACGACCATTGACGATTGTATCGAATACTCCAAAAGGATCATGCCTCGCCTGTTGGATTTCGGCTTGGCCGGCACGATCGTCATCAGCGAACGGGCAGCGAGGAAGGGTATTTTTCCTTTCCTATCCTGGAGCATGTTTCAAGCGCAGTTGCGCCATAACGCCTATGTGCTGGTGTCGGAATCGGATCTGCAGACCTTGTTTTCGTCAAAGACGATCACCCTGGAGGGAACCCAAGGCGGAAATATCTTGGTCAGTCAACTCAACGCGGAAAACCGCTCTGCCGGGATCGCCCGGGCCTTTCTCTGGGATGCCTACCGGACCTATCTGGACAAGACAGGTTGCATCACCGTCCCTTATATCCGGGCTGAAGGGGGACGCATTATTTACAATGGTTCCGCCGTCTTTCATTATGATAAGATGGTCGGCACATTGAACGGCTCAGAAACGGCGCTCCTCACCATGATCACAGAGGAGCGGACCCCTTATTTGTATACCTATCGCTTCGAAGCGCCGGGCGGAGCCGGTGAACAAAGCAGCGGCGGCGGCGGCGGGCGGGACCCTCAGACGAAAGGCCAGATGGAGGCGCGTGATGACAAGGTCAGTGATATCACCGTGCGTATTCAGGATGTCAAGCGTTCCTACCGCGTTCGCCGGGAAGGGCCGGGCCAGTATGCGGCGACGATCCGCATCGACATGACAGGGATGCTCTCCGACGCCAACCCGCCCCAAGTCCGCTATACCATGGAGGATTTTGATGCCATGGGTGTGCAGGGGAGCCGGGCTATCGTCAGCGATATGCATCGCTTGCTGGAAAAGACGCAAAAAATGAATGCCGATGTGCTGCACATCGGCCGCTACGTCAGGCCCATCGACATCCAAGAATGGCGTGACCTGAATTGGTTTGAGATCTTTCCCAAGATACCGGTCACCTTTGAGGTGACCCTTCAGGTGCAAGGGGCTACACGTTGATGCATTTGTCTGTAGAATGCGAAGAGGCGAGCATCGCCTGGGGCGGCCCCTGTCACGCCTATCACCGGCTGAGACATGCCCCCACGATCACGACGGCGGCGAGCCAGTGACCGGGATACCCCCCTGCTTGGTCTATCTTCCAGGTGATGGCCTGCTGGAGGATATGAAGGGCAGCCGGTAGAGAGAATAGGAGGTAGAGCGCTTTGAAACCGAAGAAGTAGGGGAGCGGAAGCAGGACTGCCGAGAGGGCGAGGACATTGCCGATGAAGCGGCGCGCCTTCGCGAGAGACAGGGCGGGCAACGTCCGGAGGCGGTCCCGGTCCCCCTCCAGGTCCCGCTCATCGCTGATGATCCTGGTCGCCAGGTGCAGGACGCCGATCGCTTCCCCCAGCAAAAACAGGCGGGGGGAGAGGGGGCCTGGCGCGGCAGCCGAGCCGAGTAGAAAGGCCGAGAAGACGAAGACGAAGACCGATATCCCCCTCCCGATCCAGTGGCGCGCTGTCAGCCGGTGTGTCTGCGGAATGGCCACAAAGGCGGATAAGGCGGCCAGCGCCATCGCTCCCGTCCGGTCATGCAGGGCTGACGCTGCGGCAACAGCCAGGAACAGGCAGATCATTCCGAATGTGCGGGCTGCTCGCACAGAGAGCCGTCCCGATGGCAACGGCCGCTCGGGGTGATTGATCCGGTCTTCCGGCAGGTCCTCAACGTCATCGAAGGCATAGACGCCAGCCACGAAGAACAGCCCGGACAGCCCTGCCAGGGCGAGGGAGATGGCAGCGCCCCCTTCGATAAACCCGGCGGCGGCTGCGGTGGCGCCGTAGCGCAGGGCGACAAGGGGGCGACCCAGGGTCCAAAAGTCGATCCAATGCATCAGCAACCTCCTTTCATCACCAATAGCCTGCCCTTTGTTGACACTGATTTTTCGCCTCTGCTAATATAGAAGCCACAGGGCGGGCGAACCAAAACTCAATGAGAAGGGGACGCCGCCGTGCTGGAAAAACTGTTTCACTTAAAAGCCAAAGGGACCGACGTTGCCACGGAGATCACCGCCGGGATCACCACCTTCATGACGATGGCCTACATCTTGGCCGTCAATCCGGGCATCCTTTCCGCTACCGGGATGAGCAAGGACGCTGTCTTTTTCGCCACCTGTGTCGGCGCCGGGCTTGTCACCATTGCCATGGGGCTCTATGTCAATTTTCCCGTCGCCCTCGCGCCGGGAATGGGACTTAACGCCTACTTCGCCGTCGTCGCCTCCCAGCGGGGCGGCATCCCCTGGGACGTGGCCCTCGGGGCGGTCTTTATCTCGGGCCTCATCTTCATCGTGCTCACCGTCACCCAGGTGCGCCAACTGCTCATCGAGGCGGTGCCCACTTCCCTCAAAAAGGCGATCACCGCCGGCATCGGGCTCTTCATCACCATCATCGGGCTGAAGCTGGCCCACCTGACCGTGGTCAGCCTTCACCTGGGGCCGTCGCTGGGCAATCTGACCGGCTCAGGCGGCTACGGACAGCTCCTGTACTTTGAATGGGACCTCATCATCGGCAGTTTCTTGAAACCGGACACGATGCTGGCGCTTTTCGGGCTGATTCTGACGGCGATCCTGATGGCGATGCAGGTCCGGGGGGCTCTTCTGATCGGGATTGTGACGACCACCCTGCTGGGGGTCCCGATGGGCGTCACCAAAATCGGCGACTTCGCCTTCACCTGGCCCGCCTTCAACGACCTGGCCGTCGGTTCCTTGAACATCGCCGGCGCCCTGGAGCTGGGCCTCATCTCTGTCGTGCTCACCTTTACCTTCGTGGAGCTCTTCGACACCTTCGGCACCCTCGTCGGCACGGCCGGCCGGGCGGGGCTGCTCGATGAACAAGGGCGCTCTCCCCAGATCGGCAAAGCGATGCTCGTCGACGCTGCCGGCGTCAGCCTCGGCGCTTTCCTCGGCACCTCGACGATCACCGCCTATGTCGAATCGGCTGCCGGCATCGGCGAAGGCGGGCGGACGGGCCTCACCGCCGTCACTACCGGCATTCTCTTCCTGCTGGCCCTCGTCTTGGCACCCTTCTTCCGCCTCATCCCTGACGCCGCCACCGCGCCGGCCCTGATCATCGTCGGCGTCCTCATGATCGGCGTCGTCCGTGACATCGATTTTGATGACTTCACCGACGCCTTCCCCGCCTTCCTCACTTTCACCCTTATGCCCTTCACCTACAACATCGCCAACGGCATCGCCGCCGGCATCGTCTTTTACACCCTCCTCAAAGCCGTCACCGGCAAAGCCCGCCAGGTTCACTGGCTCATGTACCTGCTGACGATACTGGTTATCTGGCGGTACGTGACGTTAGGGGGGCATTAGCAAGAGCGGACTTGCCCCTTTTCTTAGGTTGGCTCCGGTGAGTGGGCGATAAGGGAGCGAGATAGGAAAAAACCGATTAAGCGAAGGGACGAGTCTATTGGGCTGTGGGGTTTTATGTTAGTACTGAAACCCTTTGGTTAGGATTGAATCCCCTTTGAACGTCCAGGGTTGGCTAGGGTCGGGCGCGGTTTGAGCGGAGCTCTTAGCGCCCGGCCCTGGCCAACCCGCGACAAAGCAGACGGGTTGCAAATAATAGCAAAAACCAACTGTAATGAAAGCGATTAACGCCCCCAATCCGGGGCGACAAACATAGGGAGGATACCAATGAGCCAGCGAAACGACAAACCCCTCGTCGGCATCATCATGGGCAGCGACTCTGACCTGAAGGTCATGAAAGACGCCGCCGAAGTCCTCGAGGAATTCGGCGTCAAGTCCGAAATGATCGTCGCCTCGGCCCACCGCACGCCTGATCGCGCCGCCCGCTACGCCCAGACGGCTGAAGAGCGCGGCATCGAGGTGCTCATCGCCGGCGCCGGCATGGCAGCCCACCTGCCCGGTGTCATCGCCGCCTTCACCGTCCTGCCTGTCATCGGCGTTCCCCTCCAATCGGGCGCCCTTCGCGGCTGGGACAGCCTGCTCTCCATCGCCCAGATGCCCCCTGGCGTCCCCGTGGCGACGGTGGCCGTCGACGGCGCCAAAAACGCCGGATTGCTGGCCGTCCAGATTCTCGGCGGTAAACACCCCCACCTGCGGGAGAAGTTTAAGGCCTATAAGGAAAAAATGGTCCGCCAAGTCGAAAAGAAAGATGCAAATTTGGGGGAGCCGAGACCGGTTTTTTAGGATATAATAGAGTCTGGGATTGAGCGATCCTTTTTCAAAACTTGAGGGAAGTGCAGCTTAGGGTTCCGCGTGCAACGGCCTGGACCGAGCGCTGCAAAAAGGGGTCAACCGATGATGTTTGCCCTTTTTACACCGGAGGGAGAAAAGCCCAGGCGGATAGGTTCCTTGCATTGGCAAGGCGGGAATCTATCTGCCCGGGCTTTGCTTTTTGCCAAATCACAGCGCCATACAGGCAAGACCGTCTTCTCCAGATGCAGGACGGCGCAGAAATCAGGGAGGGTACAGGGATGATCGAACGTTACACACTCAAAGAAATGGGGGCCATCTGGGCCGACGAAAACCGTTTTCGCAAATGGCTGGATGTAGAGGTGGCCGCCTGCGAAGCCTTGGCCGTTTTGGGCAAGATTCCCCAGGAGGCATTTGAAGCCATCCGCGACAAGGCTGATTTCAACGTCCAGCGCATCCTCGAGATCGAAGAAGTAACCAAACACGACGTGCTCGCATTCCTCACTAACGTGGCCGAGTATGTCGGCGAGGAATCGAAATACATCCACATGGGCATGACCTCCTCGGACGTGCTCGACACCGCTCTGTCCTTGCAGATGCGCGAGGCCGGCGAGATCATCCTCCAGAAGCTGAAAAAGCTGCGCGAGGTCATCGGCGAGCGGGCCATCGAGCACAAGTACACCGTCATGGTCGGTCGCACCCACGGCATCCACGCCGAGCCGGTCACCTTCGGCCTTAAGCTGGCCCTTTGGTATGACGAGGTGGGCCGCTGCATCAAGCGGATGAACCACGCCATCGACACGATCAGCGTGGGCGCCATCTCCGGCGCGGTGGGCACCTTCGCCCAGATCGATCCCTTCGTCGAAGAGTACGCCTGTCGCAAGCTGGGCCTCCGTCCCGCCCCCATCTCCACCCAGGTTATCCAACGGGACCGCCATGCCGAGTACATGACCACCTTGGCTGTCATCGGCTCGTCGCTGGACAAGTTCGCCACGGAACTGCGCAATCTGCAGCGCACTGACATCCATGAGGTGGAAGAGGCCTTCTCCAAAGGTCAAAAAGGCTCTTCGGCCATGCCCCACAAGAAAAACCCGATCACCTCGGAGCGCGTCGCCGGCCTGGCCCGGGTGCTCCGCGGCAACGCCCTGGCGGCCTTGGAGAACGTGGCCCTCTGGCATGAGCGGGATATCACCCACTCCTCGGTGGAGCGCGTCATCATCCCCGATTCGACGATCCTCCTCGACTACATGCTGACCAAGATGATCGATATCGTCGCCAACCTGAACGTCTTCCCGGAGAACATGCAAAAGAACCTGGAAAAAACCCTCGGCCTCGTCAACAGCCAGCGGGTCATGCTCGCCCTCGTCGACAAGGGCGTCCTTCGCGAGACGGCCTACCACTGGGTTCAGCGCAACGCCCTCAAGGCCTGGGAAGTCAAGCGGCCCTTCAAGGAACTCGTCCTCGAAGACAGCGAGATCATGGGAAAACTGAGCCCTGCCGAAGTGGAAGGCCTCTTTGATTACGACTACCATATCAAGCACGTGGACACCCTCTTCAAGCGGGTCGGTCTGTGAGGCGATCGGCAATCAAAAACAAGCCCGGTTCCAAAGGTGGTAAAAGCGTATCCCCATAAGCCCGGCAAAGAAAAAGCGACAATAGGCGGCAAGGTTGCGCAAAAATTAGAAAGGGGAGTTCAGAGCATGCCCGAATTGAACAAACTGGAGCAGATTTACGAAGGAAAAGCCAAAAAGGTCTTCCGGACCGAAAACCCTGATATCTACTGGATTGAGTACAAGGACTCGGCGACCGCCTTCAACGGCGAAAAGAAGGCGGAGATCGAAAACAAGGGTGTCCTCAACAACCGCATCTCGGCCCTCTTTTTTCAATACTTGGCCAAGCAAGGCGTTCCGTCCCACTTCGTTGAGCTGATCAACGACCGGGAGATGCTCGTCAAGTCCCTGCAGATCATCCCCGTCGAAGTGGTTGCCCGCAACATCGTTGCCGGCTCATTGGCCAAGCGTGTCGGCCAGCCGGAAGGCACGCCGCTGGCCAAGCCGGTCCTCGAGTTTTATTACAAAGATGACGCCCTCGGCGACCCGATGATCAACGAATACCACATCGCCGCTATGGAGTGGGCCACGCCGGAACAGATGGACGTCATCAAAGCCATCGCGCTCAAGGTCAACGAGATCCTCAAGGAATTCCTGGCCGGTTTGAACATCGACCTCGTCGACTTCAAACTGGAGTTTGGTCTCCACAATGGCGAGGTGCTCCTAGGTGACGAGATCTCGCCCGACACCTGCCGTTTCTGGGACAGCCGGACCAGAGAAAAACTGGACAAAGACCGTTTCCGCCGCGACATGGGTGGCCTTGAAGAGGCCTACCGGGAGATCCTGAACCGGTTGGAGGGCAAGCTGAAGGGGTAGCCCATGTTTAAAGCGAAGATCATCATCACCGTCAAAGCCGGCTTTTGCGATCCGCAAAGGGATGCCCTCGAACAGCGGCTCAGGGAGGCTGGCGACAAGCTGGCTGCGTTTGAGACGACAGCGCCGGGCAAGTCGGCCTTGCCGGCTGTGACGGCGCCGTCATCGGCGCAGAACAGTCCGGTCCTACCTGCCGGCCTGCGGATCGGTCGCTACGTCGAGTTCCTCCTCGATACAGATGATGCGGAGGCGGCGAGGCGGCAGGCGGAAGACTTCTGCCGCCAGCGGTTGATCAATGAGGTCTTGGAAGCCTTCAGCTGTGAGATTGAACCCTTGTCCAACTAAAACCACCGGCGGGAGGCCTATCATGTCATATGAACGCACCCACGATCTTCCTTGGGACAAGATGGAGGAAGAGTGTGGACTAATCGGGATCTATGGGCCCGGAAAAGACGTGGCCCGGTTGGCCTACTTCGGCCTCTTCGCCCTGCAACACCGCGGGCAGGAAAGCGCCGGCATCGCCGTAGGCAATGAACGGGCGATCCTCTTTCACAAGGGGATGGGCCTGGTCACGGAAGCCTTTGACGAACGCAAGCTCAAGGAACTGCAAGGGGATGTGGCCATCGGCCATGTGCGCTACTCGACGACCGGATCGAGCCTGCTTGCCAATGCCCAGCCCTTGATCTTCCGTTACAGCAAGGGCATGATGGCGGTGGCCCACAACGGCAACCTGACCAACGCGGCAGAGCTGCGTCACAACTTGGCCGTCACCGGCGCCGTCTTCCAGACGACGACCGACACCGAAGTGGTCGTCAACCTGCTGGCCCGCTACGGCCAGTCCTCCCTGGAAGAAGCCCTGATCAAGACGATGATCGATATCAAAGGCTCCTACTCGCTGCTGGTCATGACGGAAAAGCGGCTGCTGGCGGTGCGCGACCCCCACGGCGTCCGCCCCCTCTGCCTGGGCCGCCTGGGCGACGCCTATGTGATCGCCTCTGAGTCCTGTGCCCTGGATACCCTGGGCGCCGATTTCGTCCGCGACATCGAGCCGGGCGAGATCATCTCCATCGACGAAAATGGCCTCGTCTCTCTCAAGGCGCTGACCCAGCCGCGCCGGGCTGCCTGCATCTTTGAATACATCTATTTTGCCCGTCCCGACTCGGTCATCGACGGCATCAGCGTCAACCAGGCCCGCCGGGCCATGGGCCGCCAACTGGCCCTGGAGTGCAAGATCGACGCCGACATCGTCATCGGCGTTCCCGACTCAGGCACGGCGGCCGCCATCGGTTACGCCCAGGAATCGGGCATCCCCTTTGACCAGGGCTTGATGAAAAACCGCTATGTAGGACGTACCTTCATCCAGCCCACTCAGGAGATCCGCGCTCAGTCGGTGCGCTTAAAGCTGAACGCCGTCGCCAAGGCGGTGGAAGGCAAGCGGGTGATCATGATTGACGACTCCATCGTCCGCGGCACCACGAGCGGCAAGATCGTCCAAATGCTGCGCCACGCCGGGGCGAAAGAAGTGCACATGCTCGTCTCATCGCCGCCGATCACCCACCCTTGTTATTACGGCATCGACACGTCGGTCCGCAAGGAACTGGTGGCGGCCACCAAGACGATTGAGGAGATCTGCGAGATGATCGGCGCCGAAAGCCTGCACTACCTCTCCCGGGAAGGGCTCCTGCGGGCCATGACGGAACAGAACCCCCACATCGCCGATGATAACTACTGTATGGCCTGCTTCTGCGGTAGTTACCCCATCGAAATCCCCATCGGCTTAGACAAGTACGCCATGGAAGGCTGCGGCTGCTAGGAGGTACCCATGACGGAGCAACAAAAACAGGCAGGCTTGACCTACGCCCAGGCAGGCGTCGACATCACCGCCGGCAACCGAGCCGTCGAACTGATGAAAGGCCAGGTCCGGAGCACCTTTCGGCCCGAAGTGCTCACCGACATCGGCGGTTTCGGCGGCCTTTTCGCCCTCAACGTCGGCAGGTATGAAGAACCGATCCTCGTCTCCGGCACCGACGGTGTCGGCACCAAGCTGCGCGTGGCCATGTTGATGGACCGCCATGACACGATCGGCGTTGACTGTGTAGCCATGTGCGCTAACGACATCCTTGTTCAGGGCGCCGAGCCGCTCTTTTTCCTCGACTACCTGGCTGTCGGCAAACTGGTTCCCGAAAAGGTGGCCGCCATCGTCTCTGGTGTAGCGGAAGGCTGCCGCCAAGCCGGCTGCGCCCTCATCGGCGGCGAGACGGCCGAGATGCCCGGCTTTTACGCCGAAGAAGACTATGACGTGGCCGGTTTTTGCGTCGGCGTAGCCGATCGCAAAAAGCTGATCGACGGCTCAGCGATTCGTCCCGGTGACGTAATGCTGGCTATCCCTTCGTCCGGATTGCACAGCAACGGTTACTCGCTGGCCCGCAAGGTCTTTTTCGACCATGCCGGCCACAGCGTCGACACCTTCTTGCCCGAACTCGGCAAAACCGTCGGCGAGGAACTGCTGACGCCGACGCGCATCTATGTCAAACCGGTCCTTGCGTTGCTGGAAAAGGTGGCCGTCAAAGGCATGGCCCATATCACCGGCGGCGGCTTGACGGAGAACATCCCCCGCGTCCTGCCGGCGGGAACCCAGGCTGCGATTGAACTGGGCAGCTGGCCCGTGCCGCCCGTCTTCACCGTGCTCCAGGCCAAGGGGAATATAGCCGGTGCCGAGATGCTGCGCACCTTCAACTGCGGCGTTGGCTTCATCCTCGTCGTCTCCCCGGAAGAGGCAGACCAAGCTGTCAATATCTTGGCGGCGATGGGGGAAACCTGTCACCGTATCGGCGTGATCGAGCCGAGCGCCCGGGGCGCCGAAGCCGCGCCTGACGTTGTCTACAGCGGCCTCATGGCTTGGGAGCGGGGGAAGGGCGAATGACATTGAAGCTCGGCGTCCTCGCCTCCGGACGCGGCTCCAACCTGCAGGCCGTCCTCGACGCCATCGATGCCGGCCGCCTCGATGCCCAGGTCGTCATGGTCCTCTCCAACCGTCAGGACGCTCCGGCGCTGGAGCGGGCGGCGTTGCGGGGCATTCCGGCCGTTCACCTGCCGCCGTCGGAGTATCCTCAGCGGCTCGACTATGACCGCAAGGCGGCGGAACTGTTGAAAAGCGCCGGCGCCGACACGCTGCTGCTGGCCGGCTATATGCGGCTGATCACGACAGCGTTGCTCGACGCTTTTCCGGGGCGGATCATCAATATCCATCCGACCTTGTTGCCGGCCTTTCCCGGGTTGCATGGCCATCGCCAGGCTATTGACTACGGCGTGCGCTTTTCCGGTTGCACCGTCCATTTTGTCGATGAGGGGCTTGATTCGGGACCGATCATCCTCCAGGCTGTCGTTCCCGTTCACCCCGACGACAATGAAGACACCCTGGCGGCCCGCATCTTAAAGGAAGAACACCGTATCCTGCCGGAGGCCTTGCAACTTTTGGCCGAAGGCCGGCTACGGATCGAGGGCCGGCGGGTGATCATCGAGTAGCGCCGGTTTTTCTGGCAAGGTCAGATCATTCTGCAGGGCCCGTTCAGTCCTTTGTTCTCAACCTTCGAATCCCTTTGCAGTCTTTGGGAGCCTTTCCGGCATATTTTTTGAACTGAAATCAGGGAGGTAAACCATGAACCGTCGCGCCCTCATCAGCGTCTCCGATAAGACCGGCGTCGTGGACTTCGCCCGGGGCTTGGCCGATCTCGGTTTTGAAATTGTATCCACCGGCGGTACATATCAGACGATCAAGGCCGCCGGCGTTCCCGTCACTTATGTGACCGAGATCACCGGCTTTCCCGAGATCCTTGACGGCCGTGTCAAGACGCTCCATCCCAAGGTTCACGGCGGCATCCTGGCCCGCCGGACGCCGGAGCACCTCGCCCAATTGGAGGCCCACGCCATCGTCCCCATCGACGTGGTGGCTGTCAACCTCTACCCCTTCCGCGAGACCGTCGCCAAGCCGGGCGTAACCCGTGAAGAGGCCGTTGAAAACATCGACATCGGCGGACCGGCCATGGTTCGGGCGTCGGCGAAAAACCACGAGTCGGTGGCCATCATCGTCAACCCTGACCGGTACGCCACCGTATTGGCCGAACTGCAACAGAACGGCGTCGTCTCGGAAGCGACCCGTCGCGCCTTGGCCCGGGAAGCCTTCGCCCATACAGCCGAGTATGACGCCGCCATCGCCGCTTACCTGGCGGCTGAAGCAGGCGACGACGACCCCTTCGCCGGCATCTTCGCCCCCGGCAAGGTGGAAAAAGTGCAGGATTTGCGCTACGGCGAAAACCCGCACCAGAAGGCTGCCTTCTACCGCGAAAGGGGCTACCGGGGGGCCGGTGCCGGAACGGCGAAACAACGCTGGGGCAAGGAACTGTCCTTCAATAACCTCCTCGACCTGAACGCCGCCCTGGAACTGGTTCGCGAATTCGACCGGCCTGCCGCCGCCATCATCAAGCACAACAATCCCTGCGGCGTCGCCGTCGCAGCCACATTAAAAGAGGCTTATGAAAAAGCTTTTGCCGCCGATCCGGTCTCCGCCTTTGGCGGCATCATCGCCTTCAACGTCGCCGTCGACGCCGACACCGCCAATGAGGTCGTCAAGACCTTCATGGAAGCCGTCATCGCGCCGTCCTTTGATGAAGCTGCCCTGGAGATCCTTCAGCAGAAAAAAGGTCTGCGCATCATGGAAACAGGGCCCCTCGCTGACAGCGCCCCGGCGACAGCCGATGTGAAGAAGATCCGCGGCGGTTTCCTCGTCCAGGAGGCCGACCTGGGCGACGTCACTGCTGAGCAGATCCAGGTCGTCACCGAACGGGCGCCGGAAGAAGGGGAACTGGCCGACCTCCTCTTCGCCTGGAAGGTGGTCAAGCACGTCAAGTCCAATGCCATCGTCATCGCCAAAGACGGCGTAGCAATCGGCGTCGGTGCCGGCCAGATGAACCGCGTCGGCTCGGCCCAGATCGCCCTCGAACAGGCGAAAGCCTCGCGGGCCTTCGGCGGCGACAGCGTCGATCACAACAACCCAGCGCAAGGCGCCGTCCTCGCCTCTGACGCATTCCTGCCCTTTAAAGATACGGTGGAAACGGCTGCCCGTTATGGGATCCGCGCCATCATCCAGCCAGGCGGCTCGGTTCGTGACGCTGAATCGATCGAAGCCTGCAACCGTCTTGGCGTCGCCATGGTCTTCACCGGGATGCGCCACTTCAAGCACTAAGGGGGGCTGAAGGTGAGACAATTAAAAGCCACTGGATTGAAAGTCCTCGTCGTCGGCGGCGGCGGACGGGAACATGCCCTCGTCTGGAAACTGAAACAGAGCCCCCGCGTGGCCGAAGTCTACTGTGCCCCCGGCAATGCCGGGATCGCCCGGATCGCCCACTGCGTCGACATCAAAGCCGATGACGTGACCGGCATCTTGACCTTCGCCTGGGAAAAGCGCATCGACTTGACTGTCGTCGGACCGGAAGCGCCCCTGTCGGCCGGCATCGTCGATGTCTTCAATGACCACGAGATGCCCATCTTCGGCCCCACAAAAAAGGCGGCGGAGATCGAGGGCTCCAAAGCCTTCGCCAAGGATCTGATGCGGAAATACGACATCCCGACAGCCGCTTACGGTGTCTTCACCGAGATCGAGCCTGCCTTCCAGTTTATCGACAAACTGGCTGCCGCCCGTCCGGTCGAAGCAGGCTGCCCCTGTGTCGTTAAAGCTGACGGCCTTGCAGCAGGCAAGGGGGTCATCGTCGCCGCCGATGTGGCCGAAGCGAAGGAGGCCGTCCGCTCCATGCTTAAGGGCAACGCCTTCGGTGACGCCGGACGGCGCGTCGTCATCGAAGAGTTCTTAGAAGGCGAAGAAGTGAGCATCTTGGCCTTCACCGACGGCGACCATGTGCTCCCCATGGTGTCCGCCCAGGACCACAAGCGCATCTTCGATGGTGACCAGGGACCGAACACAGGCGGCATGGGCGCCTATTCGCCTGCCCCTGTCTACACGGAAGCACTGGCGCGTGAAGTCGAGAAGACTGTCTTGCTGCCCACCATCCAGGCGATGAAAGCCGAGGGGCGGCCCTACCGCGGCGTCCTCTATGCCGGACTGATGGTGACCGCTCAGGGGCCGAAGGTGCTCGAATACAACGCCCGCTTCGGCGATCCCGAGACACAACCGGTGCTGATGCGCATGCAGACCGACCTGGTCGATGTCATCGAGGCGATCCTGGAAAACCGCCTCGAAGAGCAGCCGATCGAGTGGAGCAGCGACGCCACCGTCTGTGTCGTCATGGCCGCCGGCGGTTATCCGGGGGACTACGAAAAAGGCAAGGCCATCTCCGGACTGGACGATGCGCTGCCTGGTGTCGAGGTCTTCCACGCCGGCACTGCCGCCAAGGAAGACCAGATCGTCACGGCAGGCGGACGCGTTCTCGCCGTGACAGCAAAGGGGCCGACCATCGGCGAAGCCATCGACCTGGCCTACCGACAGGTGGAACGGATCCATTTTGATGGCCTACAGTTCCGCAGGGACATCGGACGCCGCGCCCTGGAACGATTGCAATAACGGCGTCGCAGCGGCGACTGACAAAGGTCTGTTCAGCGACGGACCCGACTGTTTCCTGCCCGGCTCCAAAGGGCCGAAAGAACTGGCAGGCATGAAAGCCGCAAAAAAAGCCATCCTAACCTTCGAAAGCGAATCGAAGGAGGGATGGCAGATTGCGTCCTCTGCGTGAGATCATGACCCGCAGCGTCTCGGCCGTGCGGCCTGACGAAACCATCATCGAGGCCGCCAAGATCATGATGCGGCTCAATGTCGGCGCAGTCCCTGTCGTGGAAGGTCAGAAGTGTGTCGGCATCATCACCGACCGGGATATCGTCCTACGCGTCGTCGCCAAAGGAATGGATCCCCGCGGCACGACCATTCAGTCCGCGATGACAAAAGACCCGATCACCGGCACGCCGGACATGGACATCCATGCTGCCGCCGACTTGATGTCAGACAGGCAGATCCGGCGCCTGCCTATCATTGAAAACGACCGGCTGGTCGGCATCGTCTCGCTTGGCGACCTGGCCGTGACGAACATCTACCGCAATGAAGCCGGTGACGCCCTCGGTGAAATCTCAGAGCCGTCGAGGCCGATGTGACGACGGACAGATACGGGAATCACGAACAGATACCGGGATCACGACGTTACATCAATATGACGGGTCATGACGAAATCCCTTGCAATAAAGCGTAAACAGTCTCATAAAGGAATACAGCGAGATGAGAAAAAGCCGGCAGCTCAGCCGGCTTTTTCGTTACCGGAAAGCCGCTGCGGTAGGGCGGTCAGAGGCTTTCTTCAGGTGCGGGACAGGCCCGTTGAGCTACAATTTTTCCGCCAATTCGGCGAGCTTTCTTCCGGCTTCATTGAGCACCTCGACCATGCCGGCGATGTCCTGGGTGGCTCGCGCCTGTTCTTCGGCAACAGTGCTGTTTTGCATGACCCCGTCGGAAACCTTTTCAATGTTTCCTTTGAACTGGCTTAAGAGGGCATTGATTTCGCGGGCCGAACCGCCGCTTTCCTCAGCCAGTTTGCGCACCTCGTTCGCCACCACCGCGAATCCTCGCCCTTGCTCGCCGGCCCGGGCCGCTTCGATGGAGGCGTTGAGGCCGAGCAGTTTCGTCTGGTTGGCGATGCGCTGAATGAAACCGATGATGTTGGTTGTCGCCTTGACATGTTCCAGCGTTTCGACGGTGACGTTGGCTAGGGACTGGCTGTTCGCGGCCAGTTCCTGCGACGAGGCCGTGATCTGCTCGACCGCCGCCATGGCCCGTTCCAGCGACTCCGTGATTTCTCCGATGACCGTTTGCAGTGTCGATTTCATCTCTTCATCGTGAAGCATCTTTGCTAACAGCCCCGAGGCCACCTTGGCAACGGGCGTCACCAACTCCAGCTTGCCACCGATGCCGAAGGTGCCGATCTTAACGCCGTCCACCTTGACAGCGAGATTGATGCCCACCTTCACAGCGCCCCCGGAGTTGATCTCATCTTCCTCCGTAATGGCGATCGTATCGATGTCGGTTGTCATGATTCGCTTCGAACCGGCATGCATATTCCCTACGCGAGTATGGCTGGAATCAGCGATGATGCGGCCTGTGGTGTCACAGACAATCGAGTGATAGCCTGTCTGCCGGTGGATAAACTCTGTAAGCTCCACCGCTGTTTTTTCGGTGAGAATCATGGGCTCACACTCCTTAAAAAAGCAAACCGGTCATCACCGGCGCGCAACACGACTATTTCTACGATATTTCGACAGCATAGCGATTGCTCCTTCTATCACAATGAGGAAATTCATAATCCATTTATAGGCAATCATGGTCTTGCGCGATGGGAACCGGCTGCCCAGGAGCGAAGACCATATCAGCGGCGCTTTCGCCGGGACTATCGTCGCGCAGATGTCCCCGTCTCGGCCACAACCATTCAAAGAAGGTCTTCTTTACCAGTTCCTGGTTGATGTACTTGACAACACCATCGGCGATCTTCTGGGCGAGGGCGTTGCGAAAGTCGGCTTTTAGAAAGAGCGCCCGGTCTTGGTAATTGGTGATAAAGCCCATTTCGACGATAACCGACGGCATTTTGACGTACTCGAGAACGAAAAAGTCGCCGCCATAAGGCTGGTGGCGGTATATCTCGCCCTCTTTGGCATAGTGGGCGTAAAAGCTGTTTAACTCTTTCTGTAGGGTGTGGGCCAGTTCCTTCGACTGGTCCGTAAAGGGTGTTTTGGGATGGTAGAGGAGGATGGCGCCGCGCATCTGGGGATCGCGGGCCGAATTGATGTGCAGGCTCAAGAGCAGATCGCCCTCTTCATCGTTGGCCCAGCGGACACGGTTGGCCAGATCAGTCCGGTAGCGCTGTGGGTGGTCAGGCGCCAAGCCGCTAAGATCGACATCGCTCTCGCGGCTGAGCAGGACCTTGGCCCCCAGCGCTTCCAAGCGGGGCTTTAGGATTATGGACATCTCCAGGTTGACGGTCTTCTCCAGGTAGCCTTCCTTGGTGTTTGTTCCGCTGTCGATCCCGCCGTGGCCTGCATCGATCAGGATTTTCTTTCCTTCGAGCGGCAGTTTGTCCGGCGCTGGCCCCGGCGGGAGAACGGGGAGATGAAGATGGGCGTAGAGGCAGACAATCGCGATCAGCAAAGCAGCGATGCCGATCACGAGAAAGAGCCTTCTCCGTCGGATGAGCAAAAGGCGGGATTCTAAGATGCCTTTGAAAGAAGTCATCGCAAAGGCCTCCCTGCCGGCGCTTCAGGCCATGTAAATGGGCTTAGAAAAGTTTACGCCCCCAGAGGGAGATGAAGACGAACAAAACAACAGACCCCAAGCCGATAGCGGCTTGGGGGGAATGGTTATCGACTGGTTGGTTCGGCAATCCTTCCTTCGTCGTCGTGATGGCGGAAATTCGGTGCGCCCGGCATGGGCGTTGTCTCTAGGGTGGAAGTCCCGAACGCCGAAGGTGGCAGTAGGCGTTAGCTTAAGGCAAGGGTGTCCGCCGCGAGGCGGAATCTGAAGGAAGCCAGCGGCAAACCTCCGGCCCGAGGACCACGAACCCCAGGTGAGGCTAGCGGCAGTTGGATGAGCTTGCCGAACAAAGCGAAGTCCTTGTCACCGAAGGCTGCCGAGAGTAAATGGGGCGGGTAGATGGAGGGAAAGGCAACGTTCTTACCCGGGGAGGCCTGCCGGGGGACCAAGTAACTTGGGAAACCACGCCGAAAGGCGTGGCTGAACCGGCAGGAGTCAGCAGAGGTCATAGTAGGCTGGCCCGACGTCCGGCCAGATGAAGGACCGAACATGATGGAAGGGGAAGCGACGATGCGTTCGCGTGACGCGCAGAGACAGCCGAATATCCCGAAAGGGAACTGCCAACGGGAGGAAGCGGTGAATCCGCAGGGGACCGGTGGAGTGCCGAGCGCGTTACCGGCACAAGAAGCGAAGCAACCCCGCGAAGAGACGTATGATCTGATGGAGAAAGTCGTCGAACGAGGGAACATGACGGAAGCGTATAAGCGAGTCATGGCCAACAAAGGCGCGGCCGGAATCGACGGTATGGGGCTAGAATCCCTGCGCCCGTACCTAAAAGAGGAATGGTCGCGCATTAAACAGGAATTGTTGGAGGGGACCTATCGACCGCAACCGGTCCGGCGGGTTGAAATTCCCAAACCCCAAGGCGGAACACGGAAGCTGGGCATTCCCACTGTCGTCGATCGACTGATCCAACAGGCCCTGAACCAGATCCTGATGCCGATCTTCGACCCTGACTTTTCCACGAACAGCTACGGATTTCGTCCGGGAAAGAGTGCGCACCAAGCGGTGAAGAAAGCGAAGGAATACATCGCCGACGGCTACCGATGGGTGGTTGACATGGACCTGGCCCAGTTCTTTGATCGCGTCAATCACGACATTCTCATGGCGCGCGTAGCGCGCAAGGTGAAGGACAAACGAATCTTGAAGTTGATCCGAGAATACCTCAAGGCCGGGGTCATGCTCAACGGGATTCGTGTGAAGAGCGAGGAAGGAACACCCCAGGGAGGTCCACTCAGCCCTTTGCTGGCGAACATCATCCTGGATGATTTGGATAAGGCACTGGAAAGCCGGGGACATCGCTTCTGCCGGTACGCCGACGACTGTAACGTCTACGTCCGCAGTCGACGGGCAGGGCAACGAGTGATGGAGGGTATGGCAAAGTTTCTGGAGGGGCGGTTAAAACTGCAGGTCAACTGGGAGAAAAGCGCAGTCGACCGACCCTGGAACCGAAAGTTTCTGGGGTTTTCATTTACGTGGCATAAGGCAGCAAAGATTCGGCTCGCCCCCCAAACGGTGAAACGGGTGAAAGAGAAGATCCGCCAGTTCACTGGGCGGAACCGAAGCATTGCGATGGAGGACCGACTGGTCACCCTCAACCAATACCTGAAAGGCTGGATGGGCTACTTTCGACTCATTGACACGCCAAGCGTACTTAAAGAGTTGGATGAGTGGCTTCGCCGACGACTGCGGATGTGCCTGCTCAAGCAATGGAAGCGCCCGAAGACACGAAGACGAAACTTAGTGGCGTTGGGGATCCCGGAGGAATGGGCATGCAACATCAGCGGCTCACGAAAAGGATATTGGCGTCTGTCCTTGACCCCGCAAATGAATAAAGCCCTTGGCCTCGCCTACTGGCGGGAACAGGGCTTAGTCAGTTTAGTCGAAACATACCAATCTCATCGTCAACCAGCATGAACCGCCGTATACCGAACGGTACGTACGGTGGTGTGAGAGGACGGGGGTTAATCACCCCCTCCTACTCGATTCTTTTCTTCAAGGCCTTCCAGCTCACCATCGAGATCGTAGAGCAGACGCCGCTTATCGTCGTCACGGCTGCGCAAGAGGACCTGCTTTCCGATGTAGGCGCCGTCCTTGCCGATAAATTTCATCACCGTCACCTCCTGATAACAGGCTTATGTGCCGGCGCAGCCCTTTAAGGCAGGAAAGGTCCTCCAGAAAACTTTCATGGTCCGACGGTCGCAAGCAATGATGGAATAGGCAATAAAAAAAGAAAAGGGCAATACAAAAAAAAACGCTCCTCCTGCTTGCGCAGGAAGAACGAGTGGGGGAAGCAGATCAACTGGCGGCCACGGTGTCTTTGTTGTTTTCACAGTTAGAAACAGCGGAGGCGGTGGCGGCAGGCATCGGGGACACCTTCAGGCCGGCCGTCTCGGAAGGGCGGGGCACCTTCGCCCTGGCGGTTTTGGCGCTCCAAGCACGCTTTTTGAAGGGTTGCACATTGTGCATATTTGTTTCTTCGTCAACGGGCGCCGCGACTGGATGGACTTTTCGGCGCAGTCGGACATACTCGCGGGATCCCCAGCGGCTCAAGGCGTCATTTTCATGAACGCTCAGGGTCACGTTGTGGATGTTGGGGTAGATCTTTTTGAGGCGGCGTTGGATCTCATATTTCACGTCTTCCGCTTCGGAGACAGACATGTCTTCAGGCAATTCAATCGTGCCGTCCACATCAAGGTAGGAACCTTCCTGAACGACGTCCAGTTCGTAGAGATCCTCGACGCCCTCTACCTCCATGATCGCCTCGCCGATCTCGTCAACTACCTCCTCCGGCGCCGTATAACCGATGAGGCCCTTGACGTTCTCCCAGGCGATCTTTAGGGCGATCCCGAACAGCAGGACACCGATGCACAGGCCAGCCAACCCATCGCCCCACGGGGCGACGCCAAGGTGTGCGGCGGTGATGCCAGAACTGGCAATGACGATGGCGACCGTGGCCAGAAGGTCTTCAAAAAAGACGAGGCGCGTTTCCGGCGAAGCCAGGTGGTACTTGGAGAAAGACAGGCGGATCAGGGCGAAGCCCCGGGCATCCGATTCGGCCTCTCGGCCGATGTCTTTCATGGCTTGGTAGAGGACGAAGCCATCCACAAGCAGCGATGCGAAAAGGACGGCCTGGTTCCACCAGAAGCCGGAAACGGGGTGGGGGTGCAGCATGGCGCCGTAGGCCGATTGGATGGTGCGCAGGGCGTTGTAGGCCATGAAAAGGGCGACAAAGAGAACGATCAGATTGGATAGCCGTCCGAAACCGTTGGGAAAGGTGGACGTTGGCTTGCGGGCGGCGAAGACGGATCCGGTGAAGACGGCCGCCTGGGCGGAACCATCGTTGAAGCTGTGGACCGCTTCGGCTTGCATGGCCGTGGAACCGGTCGCCATGAAAGCAACCCATTTGAGCAAGGCGAGAAGATAGTTTCCGAGTGCGCTCTGAAGCGCTGTGTAGTTGGCCTGTTTCAGCAAGGCAACTGCTTGCTTACCCAAGTAGTTTTTTCCTCTCCTTTTGCCATGGGGAAGACGGACAACGACGGTGATGCCAGCACTTGAGAAGGAACAAAGCAGTTCGTTGTACGCCCGTTGATAGAACAACAAAGTGGGATCATAAAAGAACAACCAAAATGACCAGTGTGATATCAATGTATTGAGTCGAGGTTGCTCTTAATCCCTATTGTAAACGATTTTTTCGGACCGTTCCATGGACGGAACAGCGCAAGGAAGCGTCGGATGGGGGAATTCAGGCTGCTGGAGACAATCGGCGCAGGCGGAGGCAAGCTTCTTGCCCGCTAGCAAGGAATCTCTCTGGTTATCTCAATGTTTTTCTTAGGATACAAATGGCCGTGACTTTTGCAACCATCTGTATAATGTTTTCCTTTCCTGGAGAGCAGTGGTTGTTTTACCGAAAAGACAGCGCTGGCTGCTGATTGCACCGAATAGTACAATAGCATTGTATCGATAGGGATTACAATAAATCACAGGAAATCAAAAGCAAAATCGAAAGCAAAGTTAGGAGTAATGCCTGATGTCCACACCGAGACAAAAGGCGATCGCCGCCGCGCTGGCCGTGATCGTCTTCTCAGGAGCCGGATACGGATACTATGCGCGCGAGTCGGCTGCACGGGAAAAGGCGCAGGCTGTCCAGTACAGCGTCGTTGAACGGGGAGATGTGACCGAAACCGTCTCCGCTTCCGGCACGATTCAGACGCCCCAGCAGATCAAACTGAGCTTCACCGCCGGCGGACGGCTGACTTCCGTCGCTGTCAAGGTGGGCGACCGCGTCCAAGCCGGCCAGACGATGGCTACCCTCGATGACGCCAACGCCCGCGCCCAGGTCGCCAGCGCCCAGGCCAACGTCGCCTCGGCCCAGGCTAAGTTGGAACAGACCCGCCGCGGCGCCACGGCAGAGGCCATCGCCCTCCAGCAGGCCAACCTGGACAAGGCGAAAGCCGCTTGGGACGGGGCGAAGCAGGCCTATGAAAACCAATTGATTCTTTACAACGACCGCAGCGCCGCTCAGCAGGCTGTCGTCAACGCCCAGAACCAGGTCGATACGACGGCTATCCAACTGCGCAACGCCCAGGCCGGTTTAGAAGCCGCCCAAGCCAAACTCTCCGCCGCCCAGGCCGGACCATCTGAGGCAACCTTGAACGCCGCCCGGACCGCCGTTGAGGCGGCTGAAAGGCTGTTGGTCATCGCCGAGGATCAGTTGAACAACGCCCGCATTCAGTTGAACGACGCCTACGCCACGCCGGGACCCATCGGCCCTGATGGGTTGCCGACAGCCAACACGGCCGTCATTCGCCAGGCCGAATCGGTTTACCACCAAGCCCAGTCCTCCTACAATCAGTCGAGGGTCAACCTGGCCAACGCTCAGAAGCAACTGGCCGACCTGCAGGCGGGGCCGGATGCCAACGTCCTCGCCCAGATGCAGGCCACCGTCAAACAAGCCCAGGCCTCGGTCGATCAAGCCCAGGCCAGCCACAATGCCGCCAAAGAGGCGTTGACCTATGCTCAGCAGAACTATGAAAACCGCAACCAAGCTAAGGCCCAACTGGACCAGGCAAAAAACAGCCTCGATCAGGCCGAAGCAGCCTACAAGACCACAGTGGCCCAGTTCAACCAGACCCTGGCCCCGCCGGACAGCGCCGCCATCACCGCCGCCCAGGCGTCGGTCGCTCAGGCTCAGGCTGCGCTCCGTCAGCAGGAGGTGGCCCTCAATAACCTGAAACTGACGGCCCCGATCGACGCCATCGTCGCTCAGGTGAACGGCAATGTGGGCGAATTGCCCTCCGCTGCGACGCCTCTCGTCGTCCTCAATGACGCCAACAGCGACAACCTGCAGGTGATGGCCCAGATCAGCCAGAGCGACGTAGGCAAGATCCAAAGCGGCCAGCCGGCCGAGTTCACCGTCTCCACCTATCCCGACAAGACCTTCAAAGGCGCCGTGCTCATGGTCTACCCCGAGGCGGTCACGACCAACGGCGTCACCAGCTACAATGTGCAACTCTCTGTCGATAACGCCGAAGGGCTCCTGAAGCCGGGCATGACGACAAACGTCACCATCACCACGGGGTCCCACCAAAAGGTCATCTTCGTCCCTACCCAGGCCTTGAAGGAGCATGACGGCGTCACCGGCGTCTATGTGTCGCCCGATACTGTGCTGAGCGGTCAGGTTGATCCCGGTGATCAACCCGCTCAGGACAGCCTCGCCAGCAAAAAAACGTCCCCTGTCTTCCGTCCTGTCGTCACCGGTCTCTTCTCGACAGATCGGGTGGAGATCGTCGCAGGCCTCAGCGAAGGCGAGCGCTATGCTATCTCCATCACCTCGACGGAGAAAAAAACCTCCACCGGCGCTTTCAACTTCGGAGCGGCCAAGTCGAACGGCGCTGCCGCCGCCAAAACCGGAGGAGGGAAGTAGTCATGAACCCGGTCATCCGCCTCGAAGACATTGAAAAGCACTACCGCATCGGTGATCAAGAGATCCGGGCGCTGCGGGGCGTCAGCCTGGAGATCCATGAGGGTGAGTTTGTCGCCATCATGGGTCCCTCAGGCTCAGGCAAGTCGACAATGATGAACGTCATCGGCTGCCTGGACAAGCCATCCCGCGGCGAATACTACCTGGACGGTCAAGCCGTCTCCCAAGCCTCCGATGACGAACTGGCCCACATCCGCAACAAAAAGATTGGCTTTATCTTCCAGAGCTTCAACCTGCTCGCCCGGACCGAAGCCGTGGAAAACGTGGAACTGCCTATGCTCTACGCTGGCGTCAGCGCCAAAGACCGGCGCCGGCGGGCGCTGGCCGCTCTGGAAGCAGTGGGCCTCGCCAACCGTATCCACAACAGGCCGAATGAACTCTCCGGCGGTCAGCAGCAGCGCGTCTCCATCGCCCGCGCCTTGGCCAACGATCCTGTCATTCTGCTGGCTGACGAGCCAACGGGCGCACTCGACTCGAAGACGACCATCGAGATCCTGAGCATCTTCCAGCAGCTGAACGACGCCGGCAAGACGATCATCGTCGTCACCCACGAAGCGGAAGTGGCCGAACATGCCAAGCGGATCGTCCGCTTCCTCGACGGCAAGATCATCGAAGACAGCCCCGTCACTCAGCGCCGCTTGGCCGGGAACGCAGAAACGGGGAACGCGGAAGCAGGCAATGGGAAAGTCGGCAACGGGGAAAGCGGTAATGGGCAGAGCGGCATTGGGAAGGCAGGCAAGGGTGAGGACGGTCACCAGAAGGTCGAGAAGGGAGAAATCAGTAACGAGGAGGTGGCCTGCGCGTGAACATCGGGGAGACGTTCCGCCTCGCCTTTCGCAGCGTCAAGGTGAACAAGATGCGCTCCTTCTTGACAGCCCTCGGCATCATCATCGGTGTCTCCGCCGTGATCACCCTCGTCGCCATCGGTCAGGGCGCTTCCAGCAGCATCACCGACCAGATCCAGGGCCTCGGCAGCAACCTCCTCATCGTCACCGCCGGCCAAGCCTCCCAGGGCGGCGTCCACATGGGCGCCGGCACTTTGAACACCCTGACGCTGGAAGACGCCAACGCCATCGCTAAGCTCCGCACCGTGTTCGCCGTCGCCCCCAGCGTGACCAGACAGGCCCAGCTGGTCTACCGCAACCAGAATATGGCCGCAACCGTCGAAGGCACCAGCGCCGACTATCCCCGCGTTCGCCGCACAGAACTAAAAGCGGGACGTTTTTTTAACAAATATGAGGTTCAGGGCCAGGCCAACGTGGCCATCGTTGGCGTCAACGTAGTGGAAAACCTCTTCGGCGACCGCGACGCCGGCGTCATCGGCCAGAAGATCGAGATCAAGCAGATCCCCTTCACCATCGTCGGCGTCCTGGAGAGCCAGGGCGGCGGCATGACCAATAACGACGACCGCGTCTTCGTCCCTGTCACCACGGCTATGAACCGCCTCTTCGGCATGACCAAGGTCAACACCATCTACGTTTCCGCCCACTCCACCGACGTCATCGACCAGGCCCAGGCGGAAGTGGCGTCGACCCTGCGCATACAGCACAATCTCTCGACCAGAGAAGACAATGACTTCTCCATCACGTCCCAGGCCCAGATCCTGAACACCGCCCAAGGGATCACCGGCATCATGACCGCATTGCTCGCCGGCATCGCCGCCATCTCCCTTATTGTAGGCGGCATCGGCATCATGAACATCATGCTCGTATCAGTGACTGAGCGCACCCGCGAGATCGGTATCCGCAAAGCCATCGGCGCCACCCGCGGCGCCATCCTGCGCCAGTTTCTCATTGAATCCATCGTCCTCAGCCTCGCCGGCGGCATCATCGGCATCATCATCGGCGTCGGCGGCTCCCAACTGATCGGCAGCGCTACCGCCCTAACGACGAAAGTGACCTTGACACCAGTGCTCTTCTCCTTTTTCTTCTCCATGCTCGTCGGCGTCGTCTTCGGGGTGTACCCGGCCCGGAAGGCGGCGAGTTTGAATCCGATTGATGCGTTGCGGTACGAGTAGGCCAAAATTGCCATTTTAACTGTATGACCGCTTCTTTCATTGCTCCCACGTTGGAAAAGTCGGAGACAGCGGCGATGCGATCCCTCTACGATTATTTTGGATAATGTAAAGATCATTTTAGAGAATGGATACTTAAATCCGAAACTGCTGCACAGACGCCTGCAACGCTTCGGCCATCCGCGCCAGGCTCTCAGCCGAGAGGGCGATCTGATCCATCGACGCCGACTGCTCTTCCGTTGAGGCAGCGGCGTTCTGCGTTTGTCCCGTCGTTTCGCGGACGATGGCCTCGACATGCTCCATCTGGGCCACGATCTCCTGACCGCCGGCGGAAGCCTGCTGGACAGTGGCGGCGATCTCCCGGAACTGGCTTTCCACTTCGTCGATCAGGTTTTCCACGATGCCGAACTCGCGCCCGGCCGCCTGGGCGACCTTCGTTCCCGAGTGGACCTCATTGATGCCGACGGACATGGCGTGCACCGAGGCTTCCGTCTCTTTTTGAATCGCCTGGATCAGCTCAGTGATCTTTTGGGTCGACTCCTTCGACTCTTCCGCCAGTTTGCGAACCTCCTCGGCGACGATAGCGAAACCGCGGCCCATCTCGCCGGCGTGGGCGGCCTCAATGGCGGCGTTGAGGGCGAGCAGGTTGGTCTGTTCAGCGATGTTGCGGATCGTAGCGACGATTTCGTTGATCTCTTGGGAGCGCTCGTTCAGCTTGGAGATCATCGCGCCTGATTCGGTGACGGTGTTTTCAATGCGGTGCATCTGGTTGATGACGGCTTTGACGGCCCGACCGCCTTTTTTGGCGGCAACGGTCGTCTTTTCAGCCGCTTCTTCCACTGTCTTGGCGCGGATGGATACCGATTGGATCTCCTTGGCCACCTGGCTGGCGACGTGCGTCGTCGATTTCACCGAATTGAACTGATCATCGGCGCCGGTGGCGATGGCGCTGATCGACTCGGCGATCTGGTTGGCGGCGGCGGAGGACTGCTCGGCGCTCGCTGTCAACTCTTCCGCTGAGGCGGCTACCGCTTGGGCCAGGTCAGACACGCCCTTGACCAGTTGCCGCAGTTGGCCCGCCATGGCGTAAAGGTTCTTCTTCAGTTCCCCCATCTCTGCTGTCGAGTGGTGCAGTTCGCCTTCGTCGACGGTGAGATTGCCCGCCGCCACCGCTTCCATCGTGGCAGCCAGTTTGCGCAGGAAAGCGGTGATGTCGTTGGCAACAAAGATGATGATCAGCGCCAGCAGGGTCACAGTAATGAGGCTCAGCATTAAGGTGCGAGCGGCTAGGGCATCGACGGGTGCGAAGAGTTCTTTGACAGGGACGGACGTGACAATCACCCAGCCGTTAACTTCGATCGGGGAAGAGGAGTAAAACTTTTCTACGCCCTTATAGGGACGCTGCGCAAAGGTCGGTTCCCCGGCGAGGAAGCTCTTGGCGGCTTCCGCCAAGCCGCCGCCATCTATGGTGAAGAGGTTGTCTGTATGCTGTAACGACGGGTGGGCGATGAAAAAACCTTTCCGATCGATCACATAGGGATAGCCTGTTTGGCCTACTGTTTTGTCGCTGATCAGGGCGTAGATGGCCTTTAGATCCAGGTCTGCCGCCACGACGCCGACGAATCGTTCCCCAGCCGTGATCGGCGCGACAATACTGATCACGACGCTCTCTGTCTTGACATCGTCATAGATGTCCGTATAGCCGATTCCCTGCCCTTTGCTGCCTAATTGATAGGAGACTTGTTGTCGCGGGTCGAATCCGGCAGGGGGCGTCCAGCCCGAGGCGCTGACAAAGCGCCCGTCTGCATAGGTGACCGTCAGGTCCCGCAAACCAGGATGGAGTGCACGCAGTCTTTCCAGGTGACGCCGCTGTTCTTCCAAGTTGATGCCGCTGCTGCTGAAGGATTGAGACAGCGCTGAGACGATCGACTGCTTGTCCAACAGCCAGCCCTGTAGCTCATGTCTGGTGTCTTCTGTCGTCGTGGCGATTGTCTGGCGGATTTGATGCTCTAAGGCGGTTTTGGCGCCCCAGTAAGAGGAGATGCTGATTAAACCGATCCCAATAATGACGGGCAGTACGATAAATAGCAACAACCGTGTTCGTAATCCCATAACCATCGCTCCTCTCAAAAGGCAAGCCATATCGTGATGCGGTGCCATCCGGCGACTAGGGGTGAGTTAACCTTCTTTACTCGCATGTCCGACACTTCTCGCTTTATCGACATTTTATGGTGTTTTATTCGACAAGGGGAGATTTCAAACCTGCTAGCGCTGTTTTAATTTATATAGTCAAATTATATAGTCAAAACCTGGCATGCTATGGTACGCTTTTACTAGCCTTTCACCGTCCTTTTTTATCGGCCTTTACTAGCGTCGTTCGGCAAGGGCCAACGTCAATGGGATGGTACAAATAATATTGCCGGGGATGATCCGCATGATTGAAGGCAAAGTGAACAAGGGTAGCAGTCATTTGGTGCAATTTGCGGAAGAAGAATTGCGTGCGATACAGGAAAGCACCTTTGACGCCATTTTTACCTGTTCGCTCGACGGGGTGCTCACAGGGATCTGGCCCGGCGCCGCCAGGCGTAACAGTCATCTCGACGGACTGCTGGGCTGTTCGTTAAACGATGTGGTTCATCCCGAAGATCTCGAAACCGTCAAGGCTTTTATCAGCAAGGTCAAGCGCCTGGGTACTGTCCGACCAGGTCCCGAGTGCCGATTGCGGCAGCTTGACGGCAGTTGGCGATGGTACAGCGTCAACGCTTCGCTGGTCTGCGGCGTCGATGGGGAACCGCTTTATGTGGCCGGCGTCGCCAGGGACTTGAGCGAACAGAAAGAGACAGAAAAACACCTGAAGCACCTCGCCACCCACGACTACCTGACCGGGATCCCGAATCGCTATTACTTTGACGGCGCCCTTTCCCGGGCGCGGCGGCTGGCCAAGGAGGGAACCGTCAGTTCTCTGCTGCTGATCGATGTCGATAAATTCAATCTCGTCAACGACCTGCTCGATCATGACATGGGCGACCGACTGCTGACCAACCTTTCAAGGCTGTTGAAGAGCCAGATCCGGCGCGATGACGTGCTGGCGCGGCTGAGCGGCGACGAGTTTGGTCTGTTGCTTCATGGGATGGCCGAAGCGGAAGCGGAAAAGGTGGCGCTGAACCTGTGCCACATTGTCAAGGAGCGCGATCTTTGTCCCGTCCTGGAAGGATGTGATCTGCGCTTCACCGTCAGCATCGGTGTCGCCGAGATTAACGGTCATCAGGATGTCCGCCAGGTCCTGAGCCGAGCCGGCGCAGCCTTACATATGGCCAAGATGGCGGGGCGCAGCCAGGTTGTCGTCGCCTATGCCAACGAACGCATGTTTTCCCGCCTGGAAGAGACGAGCCGCCTGATTCAGATCGTCCGCGGCGCCGACCGGGAGGGGAGGTTTCAGCTTTTTTTCATGCCTGTCGTGCGCAGTTCCGACGGCGCTGTCGAGCATTATGAAGCGCTGCTGCGGTTGCGCGACGGAGACGGCAAGCTGATTCCGCCGGCCACCTTTATCCCTGTGGCCGAGAGTTTTGGACTTATGGGCGACATTGAGCGCTGGGTCGTCGCCGAGGCGGTCCGGTTTTTGGTGAAGAATCCTCAGTTGCGGCTCTATGTGAACCTGTCGGGGGAAAGCCTGGGCGATAAGGAGATCTTGAATTTCATCGAAGAGATTGTCCAGACCACGCCGGCGATCCACGGCCGGCTCGGCTTTGAGATCACCGAGACAGCTGCCGTTCGGGATCTCATGTCGGCGGAACAGTGGGTGCAGAAGCTGCGGAGCCTAGGTTGTCGCTTTGCCCTCGATGATTTCGGAAGCGGCTACTCTTCCTTCGCCTACCTGAACAAACTGCCGGTCGACTTTATCAAAATCGACGGCTCTTTCGTCCGGTCGATCGATCATGATCCTGAACGCCACGCGCTGGTCAAAGGGATCAATCAACTGGTTCATTCCCTCGGCAAGCGGACCATCAGCGAGTATGTAGAAAACGACCGTATCTGGCGGCTCATCCGCGAGATGGGGATCGAGTATGGTCAGGGCTACTACCTGGGGGAACCGTCGCCGCTGCCCCAGGATATGGCGAGCGAGTCGACCGAGCTGGACCCCCGGCAAGGGATAAAGAGGCGGTAAAAAATGGTTTGAATATGGCTCGCCGTGATCCAAAAGGGCTGCGGCGGGCTTTTTCCCGTCGGGGGGTAGTATCGGGCGTAACGGGAGGCTATGGAGATTCTTTGGCGCTCTTTGTCGTGTTTTCGGCGCTAAATGGAGAAATGGTTGTGCGTGCAGGATCTTGAGCGGTGGGGCAGAATAAAAAAAGGTGTAGACTGCCGGAAGCATCATCGCAAGAATGGAGCAAATCGACATGAATCAAGCCGAAGC
>NC_010337.2:2647500-2795000 GCF_000019165.1 Heliomicrobium modesticaldum Ice1 | reverse complement strand
AGTCACTGATTCCAGACTGCCAAGAAAAGCCTCTAGGGAGATGTAACGTGCCCGTACCGCAAACCGACACAGGTAGGCGAGGAGAGAATCCTCAGGCGCGCGAGCAAACCCTCGTTAAGGAACTCGGCAAAATGACCCCGTAACTTCGGGAGAAGGGGTACTCCGGCGAGCTATGACATCATAGCATCGAGGGAGTCGCAGTGAAGAGGCCCAGGCGACTGTTTAGCAAAAACACAGGTCCCTGCCAAACCGCAAGGTGACGTATAGGGGCTGACGCCTGCCCGGTGCTGGAAGGTTAAGGAGAGAGGTTAACGCTTTGAACCGAAGCCCCAGTAAACGGCGGCCGTAACTATAACGGTCCTAAGTAGCGAAATTCCTTGTCGGGTAAGTTCCGACCCGCACGAAAGGCGTAACGATCTGGGCACTGTCTCAACGAGGGACTCGGCGAAATTGATCTACCCGTGAAGAAGCGGGTTACCTGCGATAGGACAGAAAGACCCCGTAGAGCTTTACTGTAGCCTGACATTGGATTTTGGTGTGTTTTGTACAGGATAGGTGGGAGACGTGGAAGCCAGGCCGCCAGGTTTGGTGGAGTCGACGGTGGGATACCACTCTGAATGCACTGAAGTTCTAACCTGGCGCCCTGAAGCGGGCGCAGGGACCGTGTCAGGTGGGCAGTTTGACTGGGGCGGTCGCCTCCTAAAAGGTAACGGAGGCGCCCAAAGGTTCCCTCAGACTGGTTGGAAATCAGTCTAAAGAGTGCAAAGGCATAAGGGAGCTTGACTGCGAGACAGACAAGTCGAGCAGGGACGAAAGTCGGGCTTAGTGATCCGGCGGTATGTGAGTGGAAATGCCGTCGCTCAACGGATAAAAGCTACCTCGGGGATAACAGGCTTATCTCCCCCAAGAGTCCACATCGACGGGGAGGTTTGGCACCTCGATGTCGGCTCATCGCATCCTGGGGCTGAAGTAGGTCCCAAGGGTTGGGCTGTTCGCCCATTAAAGCGGTACGTGAGCTGGGTTCAGAACGTCGTGAGACAGTTCGGTCCCTATCCATCGCAGGCGGAGGAAGTTTGACGGGAGCTGCCCCTAGTACGAGAGGACCGGGGTGGACCGACCGCTGGTGTCCCAGTTGTCGTGCCAACGGCAGCGCTGGGTAGCTATGTCGGGAGCGGATAAGCGCTGAAAGCATCTAAGCGCGAAACCGACCCAAAGATGAGACTTCCCACTCGAAAGAGGTAAGACCCCAGGAGGATGACCTGGTAGATCGGCCCGAGATGTACGCGCCGCGAGGCGTTCAGTCGACGGGTACGAATCGGTCGAGGACTTGACCTTCCTTGCTGCTTTACGACAGATACCCTCTGTGTAGTTTTGAGGGAGAAGCCCACTGCTTTATGGCGAAGCGGTGGGCTTTTTCTACGTAGGCGAACCGCAAAGGGAGAGAATATTTTGAATCCACTCGTGATTGAAATCCATAGAAGCAGGAATCTTTCCCCTCTGTGTGGAATGCTACAGGCAAGGGCAGGAAAATGCGGTAAAAGAACGGGAGGTTTTGCCAATGTTTAAAAAAATTCTTTTGGCTACTGACGGTTCAGAACATGCCCTGAAAGCGGCCCGTTACACCTGTCACCTGATGAAGCTTGACCCGCAGATCGAAACGACTGTCCTTTATGTCTTTGATCTGTCTCACCAGTTCTCTCTCGGATCTGATGGCGCCGTCTTCTTTGATCCTGACATATTGCGAGACAAGATGAACGAGGTTGCTGAGCAGGTCCTCGCCAATACGAAGGCGGTCTTTGAAGCCGAGGGGCTCACCTGCAAGACCGAGGCGTCTATGGGTCATCCTGCCTTTGTCATCGTCGACATGGCTGAGCAAAAGGGCACGGATTTGATCATCATGGGATCGCGCGGCATGGGTGAGTTCCGCAGCTTCCTGGCCGGCAGCGTCAGTGACCGCGTCTTCCATCTGGCCAAGTGTCCCGTGATGGTCATCAAGGAAGATAAAGCCTGATGATACCATAGATGGCACATATCGACTCGTCGCTTCTAATTCGTGTCCGAACAGGGCTCGAAGCAGATCGGGCATCATAAGCGAGAAAAGCTATACCTCCAGGTTAAAGCGGAGGTTGCGGGCGAGGCGGGCGATTTCACGTCCGTCTTCTCCTTTGTTATGGCAGCTGTCTTCAAGGCGTCGCAGGAAATGCTGCAATGGCGCCGTTTGCAAGCCGCTGCGGGCGGCCTGCCGACCCATGGCAGCCGTTTCTTCGATAACCACCTTCAAAGCCTGCCAGAGTTCCTGCTCCGCCAGGGCCAGACCGACCGATTCCAGGCAGGCGCTCAGGTAGGTCCAGAGGCTTTCCGAAAAAGGGAAGGCAGACGAGTGGCCGTATTCGAAGATGAGACCGATTAAATCCATATACCGCCGGGTGTGTTTTTCCAGGTCGAGGGCAGCCCTTTGACTGCCAGGATCACCGGTAGCGCCACCAGCGGATGGAGCGTCTGCATCGGCTGGAACACTTGCTGTTGCAGAAGTGCTTGGAGCATTAGGCGCGATCCTGGCAGATGGAACATCTGCAGCAGCCGGAACGCCCGCGGCCCCCAGAACGCCTGCAACACCTGAAACGTCTGCGGCACCCGGAACGCCCGCGGCACCTGGAACGCCCGCGGCCCCCAGAACGCCTGCAACACCTGAAACGCCTGCGGCACCCGGAACGCCCGCGGCACCTGAAACGCCCGCGGCCCCCAGAACGCCTGCAACACCTGAAACGCCCGCGGCACCTGGAACGCCCGCAGCACCCGGAACGCCCGCGGCATCTGGAAGGCTCGGAGAGGCTGATGCGGAGTAAGCGGTCAAATCGCATAAGTACTTTTTAAACAGTTCATTGATCCCGTAACGGACCCGGAACCAGCGGTGGTCAGCCATGGCGTCAAGGAGCCGATCCAAAGCAGGTTCCAGGCAATCAGGGGCCGGCGGTTGCCAGTCCTGCGCCAGGGCGGTTATGCTGACTGCGCCACAGGATAGATCGATATAGTCCTTGGCTGACCTTTTAGGCGCGAGGGACTCTCTTTCCTGAACCGGTCGGTGTAGCAGGTGATGAAATTCGATGACCCAGCGCTCTAGATCTTCCTTATGCTGTTGCTTCGATTGTTCCGTCATGTCATGTAGTATTTGCGCTCCTGCGGCTGCTCATCAGGCAGCCGGTATTCTTTCACGGACAAGCCGTCGAGAAGCCAGCCTTCCCCTCTCACTGGTGATAACCACTCCCGTCGCTCGATGATGAATTGTAAGATGCCCATAACGAAGGCGCCGGTGAACCGGCGCCTAAAACATATCATCATTCAGTTAAAAATTAATAAGAGCGGCGTTGGCTTTGGAAGCATTCGCGGCAGTAAACGGGGCGCGAACCGGAGGGACGGAAGGGAACGGTGGTGGTGACGCCGCAAGAAGAGCAAATCACTTCGTGCATTTCCCGCTGTTGCTGCATCGGGGCTTGACCGGATTCGGCCAGGCGGCGCTTGCGGGCGGCGCGGCAGTCGGGGCAGCGGCTGGGATCGTTTTGAAAGCCTTTTTCCGCGTAAAACTCTTGCTCCCGCGCAGAGAACAGGAATTCCACGCCACATTCCTTGCAGGTCAGCGTACGATCTTCAAACACAAGAAATCCCGTCCTTTCTTTCGGACAAATGATATTCCCTGGTCCGGGTCGTGGCCTAGAACCCCAAAAACTGATACCAACCATTCCCCGGGCAGCGCCGAAAAAAGAACGGGTTGCGTTTTGTGGCAGGCGGACACATCGAACCTTTGGTTGGTTATATTATACGCAAGCCAGAAAAAAAAGGCAATTTTTTTGTTTAGATTTCCAATCCTTTGGACAGGGACGCGAATTGGCCCTATAATCGAAGCAGAACTACTATAGCCCCGTGAGCGTGTCGCCGACTGGACCCAGGCGTTGATGGAACTGGGCGCCCTGATCTGCACGTTGCGAAGACTGTCCTCTTGCGGCTGAATGCGTGCGCCAGCGGCGGGTTGATGACCGATGTCTTCCACAGGGTAGCCCAACCGCTTAAGCACAACATCGGCAAGCTGGCCTACTACTTAAAGGCGTTGGAGCCTAGTGTTACTTCTGTT
This sequence comes from Heliomicrobium modesticaldum Ice1, assembly GCF_000019165.1. Classification (GTDB taxonomy): domain Bacteria; phylum Bacillota; class Desulfitobacteriia; order Heliobacteriales; family Heliobacteriaceae; genus Heliomicrobium; species Heliomicrobium modesticaldum. The sequence continues at coordinate 2,790,874 of NC_010337.2, read as the reverse complement.
GAAATCGGCTGGGCTGGTCTCCGCTTCGGCGTTACTCTTCCACCTGATAACAAGCGCGCAGTCCCAGGAAGAAAAAGACCATTCCGTATACGAGAAGCGCCGCCAAGCTCTCGCCGGGCATCTGTCCTGTCAACGCGATTGACCGCAGACCCTGGGTTGTGTGGGTGAGCGGAAGCAGATGCAAAAAGCCCGACAACAGCGGCGGGATGTTCTGTAGCGAAAAGAATGTCCCGCAGAGGAAAGACATGGGGCTGATCACAAAGGCGTTGAACTTGTTGATGTCCGAATGGGACTGAATCGTCAAGGCCGCCCAGAAGCCAAAGCCGGCGAAGACAAAACAGTTTAAGAAGAGCAGGAGCAGGAAGCGGCCATCAAGATGCAGGCCGACGCCGAAGGCGAGGGAGAGGGCGAGCATGACAAAGCCCGAAAAAAGCCCCCGCAGCGCCCCGGCCAGGATGCGTCCGATGGTGATGGCCGTCATGGGGATGGGAGCAGTCAGGTATTCTTCGAATGTCTTGTCATAGAGGCGGGAGATATTGAGCGGCGTAGCGACGGCATTGAAGGAGGCGGTCATCGTCGTCAAAGCCACGATCCCCGGAATGACGAACTCCAGATAGGAAGCGCCTTCAAATCGCAGCCCCCTTCCCAGGCCGAAGCCGAAGGCGAAGAGGTAGAGCAGCGGCGTCACCATCGTCGAAGCTGTGTTGCGCCAGAAGCGCCGGGTGAAGACGCGGTATTCCTGCCAGAGGATGGTGGCGATTCCCGCGAACAACGGCGAATGCTGTTCCGGTGCATGATGGTGCACAAAATACTCTTGTTGTGTTGAATGCCCCGGCGTATATTGTCGGGCAAGATGCTGCTGTGTTGATTGTTGCGGCGATGGTTGCGAATGCATCTCCAAAGGGTTCACCTTCCTTTTCGCATCTGTTTTTTTCAGCAGGTCAAACCTCTGTAAGGCTTACTTTCGAGTTCGTATCATTGCGTTCGATATAATCGAGTCCCCTGAAGCGGCGATGCGAAAAAGGTGTAATCCTTTCCTGAACGACGTCCAGGGCATCGACACCGGCGCCATCGCCCTGAAGCGGTGACACGAAAAAGGTTTAATCGTTTCCCAGCCGTTCCCCGGCTGTCAACTGGATGAACACATCTTCCAGATTCGTCTGGCGCAGCGACACCGAATCGACCTTATCTTGGATCTCCCCGATATAGCCCGTGGCTGCCTCGCGGGTCGGGAAAAAATGGCTGTGCCGCTTGCTGCTGTCATCGACCTCGACGACAAATGGGCCGATGCGCGCCTTCAGTTCCGCCGGCGTGCCCAACTCGACCAGTTTGCCGCGGTTTAAGAGGCCTACGCGGTTGCAGAGGGCGTCGGCCTCCTCTAAATAGTGGGTGGTCAGGACGATCGTCTGGCCGCCTGTGTTCAGCTTGCGGACCAGATCCCACATGCGGCGGCGGCTGATCGGGTCGAGGCCGATGGTCGGCTCGTCAAGCAGCAAGATTGACGGGCGGTGCATCAAGGCGCGGGCGATGAGGATGCGCCGCTTCATGCCGCCGGAGAGGCGACGCACCGGCTCATCAGCCCGATCAGCCATCTCGACAAAGGCCAGCAATTCCCTCATACGCTTCTTGCGCGCTTCCGCCGACATTCCGAAAAGGCGGCCGTGCATCTCCAGGTTCTCCCTGGCCGTCAACTCGCCGTCCAGGTTGATGTGCTGGGGCACGAGGCCGATCATGGACTTCATGGCCATCGAGTCGCGGGTCATATCTCGGCCGTCGATGATGATCCGGCCAGATGTTGGTTTCGCGAGGGTCATCAGCATGCGGATCGTCGTCGTCTTTCCGGCTCCGTTGGGTCCCAGGAGGCCGAAAAACTCGCCTGTCTCAATGGTCATTGAGAGGTTGTCCACAACGGTGCGGTTTCCAAAAGTTTTTGTCAGCGATTCGAGAACAATCATAAGTGAAGCTCCCTTGCTCGAAAAATTGTGCTCAGAGCGTTTAGGGGAAAAAGGGGACGTAACCGCCGTCAAAGGAATGACTGGATTCGAACGGATATATGGATTGTGTGGCCAAGCTTATTCGTAATAATTATCTATATCGTTAAAAATTCCTGCCTCCCACAGGTCCTTTCAGCGCGCTTTTGCCGCTCTTTTCTTGAGCGGATTTTTTTTGGCGAAAAAGGCAAAAGGGGTATTGCATTGAGAATGAGATTCAATTAACATAGGATTGCGGATAATAAAGAGATTCATTCTCATTTGAAGTTTGTAGGAACATAGCTTTCTAACCGAACCTATTCGATCAGACCCACGAGGAGGGAGACACCATGGCAGCGACCTGTCACGGCGCACCGATCAAGCTCAATATCGGCAAAGGGGAGAAGAAGCTGGTTCTGGCCGGCAACCCCAATGTGGGTAAGTCTGTCTTTTTTAATCACTTGACCGGGATGTATGTGGACGTTTCCAATTACCCCGGCACCACCCTTGACATCTCCCACGGCCGCTACAAAGACTGGGTGGTCATGGACACCCCCGGGATCTACGGGCTCTCTTCCTTTAACGATGAAGAGCGCATCGCCCGCGACGTTATCCTCCAAGCCGACTTGGTCTTGAACATCGTCAACGCCTTGCACCTGGAGCGGGACCTCTTCCTCTCCTTGCAAATCATCGATACCGGCGTTCCTGTCGTCATCGCCGTCAACATGGTTGACGAGGCGAAGCGGCGGGGGATTCATATCGATTTTGACGGTCTTTCACGGGAACTGGGTGTTCCTGTCGTGCCGTCGGTGGCTGTCAAAGGCCAGGGGCTCAAGGAAGTGGAGAAGGCCCTCGCCGATGCCCGCCCGGGCCGCACCAGCGCGGCTCTCGCCAGGGAGATAGATGCTGTGGCCGCTGTTACGGCCAACCGAGGTGAGGCGTTGCTGGCTCTGGAAGGCGACGAAGGCATCCGGCAGGCTTACCGAATCACGGCGCCCTCCCGCCGGGAGGAGATCTACCTGGAGCGTCGCCAGCGCGTCAATGAGATCTGCCAAGCTGTCGTCACGGAGACGACCCAGGGAGCAAACCTCTCTGTCAAACTGGGTTATTGGATGGTCCGTCCCATCACCGGGATCCCCATCCTCGCAGCGGTCCTCTACTTCATGTACCAGCTGATCGGTGTCTGGGTCGCCGGCGATATCGTCGGACTCACCGAGGAAGGGATCTTCCTCACCTACTATGAACCCTTTGTGCGCAATCTGCTGACACCGGTCATCGATCCCGAATCGGCCATCGGCACGATCCTCTTTGGCGAGTTCGGCCTCCTGACGATGACCATCACCTATGTCTTCGGCTTATTGCTGCCGCTGGTCGTCGCCTTCTACCTCTCCCTGTCCACCCTCGAAGATTCAGGCTACCTGCCCCGGGTGGCCGCACTGACCGACCGCGTGCTCAACTACCTCGGCCTGAACGGCCGGGCTGTCATCCCTCTGATCCTCGGCTTCGGCTGTGTCACCCTGGCCACCATCACCACCCGGTTGCTCGCCTCGGAGCGGGAAAAGCGCATTGCCATCTTCCTGCTCGGCCTGGCTATCCCCTGCTCAGCCCAGTTGGGCGTCATCACCGGCATCCTGGCCGCCATCGAACCGGCCTTCGTCTTCATGTATGTGCTGATCATCCTCTCCATCCTCATCGGTGTGGGGATGATCATGGACCGGGTCATCCCCGGCCGATCGTCGGATCTGTTGATTGAACTGCCGCCCATCCGCTTGCCCCGCCTGGTCAATGTGCTGAAAAAGACGGGCATCAAGTCCTTCGCCTTCGTCAAAGAGGCGCTCCCGCTCTTCGCCCTGGGCTCGCTGATCATCAGCGTCCTGTCGGTGACCGGCGCCCTGGAATCGCTTCAGGACGCGTTGGCGCCGCTCACCGTCGGCTGGCTGGGCCTGCCGAAAGAGACGGCCACCGTCTTCATCATGGGCCTTGTCCGCCGCGACTTCGGCGCCGCCGGCCTGGCTGACATGACACTCGAACCTCACCAGGCTGTTGTTGCGCTGGCCGTCATCACCCTCTTCGTCCCTTGCATCGCCACGGTACTGATCCTCTTTAAGGAACGCTCCAAAAAGGAAGCACTGATCATGTGGCTTTCCACCTGGATCATCGCCTTTTTGGTCGGCGGGATCGTGGCGCAACTCTACGCTTGGTTGGAAGAAGTCTACCTCACCGTCGCCGTCTTCGCCGGCCTGATGGGGATGATCGTAGGCGCGGTGCTCCTCTTGGCGCCGAAGAAGCGGGGAGGCTGCGTCGGCGACGAGACTTGTTGTCAGGCTGAGCAGGCCTAGAAAATATGGCCGCGCAAGGGAGGACGCTTGTCATGGGATGGTTTTCCTCAAAAAAAAAGACTGTCGGCGCATGCGCTTCCGTCCCCTATATTGATGCCTGCCCCGGTTGTGGCCTTGATGTGCGGGCATGGCAGCAGGGTCAAGGAGACAGAAAGCTTTTGCAAAGTGACCGTTGCCCGCGCTGCAACACCCTGCTTCGACCTGCCATGGGCTGTGGCGGTTGCGGCGGTTGTGGAAGCTGTTCGGAATAAGAATCCATACAAGAGCGGAGCCAAAAGGAAAAGGCGTAAGAAAAGACGCCAAATGAGGGAGGAGACGACATGACCTTGGATCGCAGTTTGAAAGGGCAAAGGGTCTATATTACCGCCATCCGCCACCCCCTGGTGCGGGCGCAGGCGATCCGCTTCGGCATCTCCGAAGGCGAGACAGTCACCGTTCAGGAGGTCATCCCTGCCGGTCCGGTGATCGTGCGCAAGCGCCATCAGGAACTGGCCATCGGCCGTAGGATGGCAGCAGATATCGGTATCCGCGTGATGGCTTGAAGCAATCAACAAAACATGAGAAAAGGGCTTGCCCGGTCAACTCCGGGTCGAGCCCTTTGTTGTTTTTTCGATTCTCATTCGGTATGGTTCACGTTGCTGCTCCGGATGGTCGGTCAACTGGACGGCGAGTTTTTTCAAGCGCCATAAGGTGTCGAGGGTGATCCGGAAGGGTCCGCTCACGCCGGACAAGGCCTTGGTAAGGTAAATAGCGATATCGTCCCTGTCAAAGCGGAGGTATTTCGTTCTGGCGCCCCGCGGGACGCCGATATCGATCAGGGGCGTCGGGCCTTGGGCGGGGTTGAGGTTGGCGCTCGCCATGGTGATATGGATGACGCCGCCGCGTTCAAGGATAAACTGTCGTGCCGCTGGTTCAATGCGGAAACGTTCGCCCTTTTCTTCCTCGGTGCGCATCGCAAAAGACCTCCTGGCAATAGGAGTAAGTACATAAAGATTGTACCAGGGTGAGAAATTGTCTTCAAGACAAAATGATGAATCTATTCGACTGAGAATGGTATCACCTTCAATTGTTGTAAATCGCATCGACAAGCCACTTCCCGGTTTGTATAATAAGATTGTTGCAGAAAAAGCCAAAGCTTTTTGCAGACTTCGCGAAAGGGGACGATTGAAGTGGATGGAATGCTTTCGACATGGTTGATTCTTCTGGTCATCAGCGCAGTCATTGGTTATTATATCTATAAGGCTAAGCTCTCGGAACGCCTTCTCAACTCTCCCGGACCGGGAGGAACCTATATCCCCCCTTCGGTCCCGCCGGGTCATATCATGGCAGGGCAGGGGACATCTTGTGAGCTTGCCGGTCATTACGGCAACACCGCTGCACCGACTGGCGATCCTCTGGCCGGCGTCATGTTGAAGAACCTGCTCCATAATGGCCTGATCAATCAATCCCAGTTCGAACAATGGCGGGAGCTGCCTGTCGGCGACCTGCAGGAAGAACTGGTAGGCAACAACGTGATGAATCGTGATCAGGTGTTGCAGTTTACCAACCGGCAGCAGGAGCTGTTGCGCAACAGCACACTTAATCCTGCCGAAAGACAGTAATGTAGTCAGGCAGTTGGTGCTCCTTTTTGTTTCCATGCGCGCGGTCGGCATCTACGAGGGAGGCGCAAAAAACCGGGGAGACCCGGTTTTTTCATTCAGCCGCGATGGGAGTCCGTGAACAGGATGTTGACGGAAGGCCAAAAGGTTTACCTCAAGTTGCTACTCTCTACAGGTCGCTATGGCGCGGCGGCTAAGACCCTCACGCCGGGAGAGGGACCGGAGGAGGGGAAGCTCGCCTTGGCCCTCGCTGTCCTTGCCGGCGATTATATTGCTTACTACAAAGCGGCCGACCGGTGGGATGAAACCTTTGGACTGCCTGCGGGAGCGGACTTGGGAAGAGGCGGAAGATTCGATGCGTCATGGCTGCTCCTGCGCTGTCACGGCGAACTGGGATACCGCGGTTTGCATCCCCGGTCTTTGCCCATCTTTCTAACGGCGGCCCGTCATCTCCCCCAGGACCCTTTTGCCATCTGGGCGGCAGCAGTCGGCTGCGCTGATCGCAACCAGTTCGACGCCGAGGCCATCAGCCTCTATGAGCGGGCGCTGTCTATCTCCGGCGAACTGCTGGCTGAGTATGATCCCGGTGACCTGTTGAGCCAAGACCCCCTTTTCAACGCCTATCCCCGTTTGCTGACCGATCTTCGCCGGGTGCTAGGCGCCGATCTGTGGGCGGCCGGCCGGTTCCCTCCGGAATGGGAGCTGCAGCAGCTTTGGGAAGACCGGCTGGTCAATGCGCGGCTGCGCAAGGATGACCCCGAGGAGGAAGACGTGGCCTGGTTGCGGCGTTATCTACACCGCAGCGGCGACTATAATGCAGAGGTGAAAGCCCGTATCCAGCGCTTTCTGGGGCGGTGGGTGTTGCGCAAAAGGGATCCTGACGAATCCCAGCTGGCCCTGCTGGAAGAGTCTGTCCGTTACCTCAGTCTGCGCGAGAAACTGGAGGCGGAACGAACCCTCGGACAGACCTATTTTGCGCGACGATCCTGGGGCAAGGCAGTCTTTTGGCTCCAGCGATCGACGCTGCGGCAGAAAACAGATTTGCGCCTTCAGATGCAGTTGGCGCAAGCCTTAACAGCTTGGCAGCATGAGCAACCGACATCTTCAGGATACCGCAAGGTGCGTTTCGAGGCGAGAAAGGCTTGGCGGAGGGTGCTCGAAGTGGATCCGCTGAATGGGAAGGCCTTTTTGGCTCTCGGGGAGATGGACGAGGAAGAGGGCGCCTTTGCTGAAGCGAGAGACGATTATGCCAGAGCCCTCGCCGCTGGTGAAAACGTCTCTGACGACGGCGTCGCCGGACTCGCCTTAGCCAAACTGGGTGTGCTCTGCTTTCGGGGCGGCCAACTGGACGAAGCGGAGCAACTGCTGACCAGAGCCGCTTCCCGGATCGTGCCTGACAGGGACGAGAACCGCACCCACCTGGCGCGCGCCCTCTATTACCTCGGCGAGGTGTACCGGCGACAGGAAGAGCTCTTCCGGGCCGAATCTTTTCAGCGGCAGGCGCTGATCTGGGATCCTATGGCCGGCGATCACTTTCGCGGCGACTGGGAACGGCTGCTCAAACTGGGGGAAGGTGGCTTTGCCGAGGTCTGGAAGGTCCGCCACCGGAGAACAGGCCAACTGGGCGCCATGAAGATGCTGAAAGCCAACCTGCTGGGCAGGGAAAAGGCCCGCAAGCGTTTCAAGAACGAGGCCATCTTAACGATGAACCTGGGCGGCGTCCATAACCTGATTCAGGGGTTCCCCGACAGCGTCGACTTCACCCGTTTTAGCTTCGTTGTCGAACTGCTCGACAGTTCCCTCAAAAAGCGCATCTACCGCTATGACGACGACGGGAGGATTGCAGAACGCCGCCCGCTCGCCGAGTCCGAGTTGCTCCGGCTGATCCAGGCGGTCGGCGACGCCCTCGTCTATATCCACAGTCTCGGACCGGAATACATCCACCGCGACATCAAGCCGGACAATATCTTGATCACCGAAGACTTTGGAAAAATCCGACTGGCAGATCTGGGCACGCTGCGCATCTCCCGTGAGTTGTATAATGAAGCGGAATGCTTCCAGAAAACAAATTTTCCGGCAGGCAGCGCCGGGGAACCCGCCGCATCGAAACCGAAGAAGTTCTCCTTCAAAGCGCCTGTCCGAGAAAACACTGTTTTTGCGGACAAACTCCCCCGCAACCCCGGCTTTACACCCATCGAGACCTTGGGCAACCTAGGAACACCGCCTTACACGGCGCCGGAGGTGATCCGCTGCCAAAACGGCTGGGGCGACAGTCGTCACGACCAACGGGCCGACCTGTTCTCCTTCGGCGCCACCCTGTTTGAGGCCGCTACGGGCTACCCGCCCTTTACGACCGGAGATGACAGCGAGGAGAACATCCATGCGCTGATGGACAGGGTGATCAACACCGCCTTTCAGCGACCTGAGGAACTCGGTTTATCCCTGGAAGCGGCAGGCGATCTGTCGCGGCTGCGAGAGTTGCACCGGAGCGGACAGGTGGCCGTCACGCCTCGGGGGCTGAATCCGTCGCTCCCGGAGAAATGGGAGACAGTCATCCTTCGCTGCCTGGAAAAGGATCCTGAACGCAGGTACCCGGCAGTCCGGTTTTTACTCGAAGATATGGGTATTGCTCGGCGATGAACCGGAATCGATTCTCCTCAATCGGGCAGATCCTGCCTATGGGGGAGCAGACATGAATAAATCAATCCGGTAGGAGGGACTTTTCCATGCCTCATGAATGGCAGGTGATGACGGCCATCGGGATATTCCTGCTTTCTTACGGCCTGATCATCTCCGAAAAGATCCACCGCATGACGGTGGCCCTGTTGGGCGCCGTCGTCATGCTCCTTCTGGGCATCCTCTCTCAGGAGGAGGCCGTCCATGCTGTCGATTTCAACACCTTGGGCCTCTTGATCGGCATGATGATCATCGTCGGCATCCTGCGGCGCACGGGCGTATTCGAGTATTTTGCCGTCAAAGCCGCCAAAGGGGCCAAAGGGAGCCCCGCCGGCATCCTGATTCTGCTTTGCCTGGTCACGGCGGTTGCCTCGGCTTTCTTGGACAATGTGACGACAGTGCTGCTGATCGTTCCCGTCACCCTCTCTATCACCGACACCTTGGAGGTGGATCCCGTCCCCTTTCTCATCGCCGAGGTCTTAGCGGCCAACATCGGCGGGACGGCCACCTTGATCGGCGATCCGCCGAACATCATGATCGGTGGCGCTGTGGGTCTTAGCTTCAATGATTTTGTTTTTAATCTGGCCCCTATTGTCCTTCTCATCATGGGGGTCACCCTGCTGCTCCTCAAGTGGATATACCGGCGAGAACTGCAGGCTGACGATGCGAGCAAGGCCCGGATCATGGCCCTTGACGAGACGGAAACGATCAAAGATCATGCCCTGCTGCGCAAGGCAGCGCTGGTGTTGGCGCTGACCATCCTGGGTTTCATGTTGCATGGCCTGCTCCGCCTCGAATCGGCCACCATCGCTCTGGCTGGCGCCGCCTTCTTGCTCCTGATCACGCGGGAAGAGCCGGAGGATATCCTGCTGTCCGTCGAGTGGCCGACTCTCTTTTTCTTCATTGGACTGTTCATTATCGTCGGTGCCTTGGAACACGTCGGCGTCATCCGCTGGGTCGCTGAGACCGCTTTGCGCCTGACCGGCGGCGCTGTGGGCCCGACGGCGGTCCTGATCCTCTGGCTCTCAGCCGTTGCATCGGCTTTTGTCGACAACATCCCTTTTGTGGCCACCATGATCCCTCTGATCAAGGCTATGGGCGAGATGGGCGGCATGGACACGATGCCCCTCTGGTGGAGCCTCGCCCTGGGGGCCTGTATCGGCGGCAACGGCACGATCATCGGCGCCTCGGCCAACGTCATCGTCGCCGGGATGGCCGAAAAAAACGGGATCGCCATTTCCTTCATCCGCTTCATGAAGGTGGCTTTCCCGCTGATGCTGATCAGCATCGTCCTTGCTCATATCTACCTGTGGTGGAGGTATCTCTCATGAGCCTTGTCTTTTCTCACGGGGCGGGCTTTATGGGAATCGTGAAAAAGAAAGAGGCCCCGCCGCCTGTTCGGTTTTCGGCGCCAACGCTGCCGCCGTGGCTTTCCACGATCGCTTTGACGATGGACAGTCCGAGACCGGTGCCGGGTGTCTTGCGGCTGCGCGACTTTTCTCCTCGGTAAAAACGCTCCCAGATGCGGTCCAGATCCGCTTCAGCCAGACCAGGACCGCTGTCATCGACGGAGAAGCGCACTGACTGCGCCTGCGCGGTTAACCCCAAAACGACTTCGCCGCCGGCTGGCGTGTGGCGCAGGGCGTTATCGACAAGGTTGATCAAGGCCTGGGTCAACCGGTCCGGATCGGCGTGGATCGCGGGGAGAGCAGCATCGCCCGGATAGGCGAGGCAGATCAGGCGGATCTGCCGCTCATCGGCTGCGCCAGAAAGCTTACGGGCCACGCCATAGATCAACGCCTCCGGGTCCACGGCTTCTCGCTTCAACTCGAAGTAGCCTGATTCCAGTTGGGCCAGTTGCAGCATATCCTGGACGAGCCGCTGCATCCGGTCTGTTTCTTCGAGGATGATCTCGGCCATTTGGCGGCGATCATCCGGTGTTTTCGCCATGTCGTCTCGTAACGCCTCGGCGTAGCCTTGGATCAGAAACAGGGGGGTGCGCAGGTCATGGGAGACGTTGGCTGCCAGATCGCGCATGCTCTGCATCCCCCGGGCCAACTGGTCGTTCTTGTCTTCCAACTGGCGCAGGCTGATCGAGAGCTCGCTCGACAGAGAGTTCAGCGTCTCGCCCAAACGACCGATCTCGTCATCGCCCTCCACCGGCGCTCGGTGGTTAAATTCGCGGCGTCGCATCTGCTCCGCTGCCGCATGTAGCGCTGTCAGCGGGCGGGCGACTTTCTTTGAGAGCAAATAGGCGACGAGCGCTGAGAGCAGCAGGGTCAAGGCGCCGGCGCCGAAGACCCAGGTGCGGGCGGTCGCGATGGCATCGCGGATGGGCTGCAATGCCCGGACGGCAAAGACGACCTTGTCCACCTTGTCTCCCGCCCGGTGCGGAACAGCGACGAAAAGGGCGGGGATGCTGGCGGTGCCTCTGGCAGAGATCCCGTTGGCGGCGCCGGAAGCAAAAAGAGGGGCCTGGCGGGTGATGATTTCTCCGCCCAGCAAACGCTCCTTTTCTTGCGGTGTCAGTTCTATCCGGGTCAAGGTGGGAGTGCCGGCCTTTCCTGAATCTGTGACCTTTGAGGCGCTTTCGTCTCCTTCTGCGAAAGGGGGACAAGCCTCCTCGCCGGAACCGTAACCGCTGCCCGTCCGCCAAGCGCCCCAGCGAAAACGGGGGCCTCCTCGCGGAGACGGTTGGGTCGCAGCGCCCGGCGGGGAGGCCGACAGCCATGGCGGTCCTCCATAGGGGCTCAGCATGTTGGTCACATTCCCTTCGCGATCACAGAGCAGGATCAAAGCGTCTGAATCAGTGGCGATGGCGACGGCCAGCCGTTTCGCTGTCGCCGGATCTTCCTCCATAGCGATAAGACTGGCCTGGGCGACCAGTTCGTCCGTTTCCCTGTGGATATAGTAATCGGCGAAAAAAGCGGAAAAGAGCCACGCCACGACCAGCAGAAGGACAAGCGAAAAGCCGACCAGCGTGAGCCAGAACTTACCGACGATGCTGCGGGTGATCTTCATGGATTCACCTCGAATTTATAGCCGCTGCCGCGAACGGTGCCCACATAGCTCGCTACAGCGGGAGAGATACGGGAGAGCTTTTCCCGCAGCCGGCGAACATGGGTATCCACTGTCCGACTGTCGCCGGCAAATTCATAGCCCCAGACCCGGTCGAGGAGCAAATCCCGGCTTAAAACCCTGCCAGCGTTCTGGGCCAGGTACAGCAACAGGTCATACTCCAACGGCGAGAGGGAGAGCGTTTCGCCCTTGACCACCGCTTTGCGGCCCTCCGGATAGAGGCTGAGTTCGGGAAAATGAAGACCCTTCTCCGGCGTCATCTCCTGGGCCTTGTCCCTCTGTGGCGGCGTCGATGAACGCCGGCGAAGCAGGGCTTTGACGCGCAGGACGAGTTCTCGGGGGCTGAAGGGCTTGATCACATAGTCATCGGCGCCCAATTCAAAGCCCAGGACACGGTCCGATTCCTCTCCCCGGGCTGTCAGGAACAGGATGGGCACCTCCGAAAACTCGCGGATCTTGCGGCAGGTAGTCCACCCGTCGAGGCCCGGCATCATCACATCGAGGATGACCAGGTCGACCTGCCCTTGTCGCAGGATCTCCAAGGCCGGTCGGCATTCTTCCGCCTCGACGACGCCAAAGGCCTCCTGTTCAAGAAACAGGCGCAACATGCGCCGGATTTTTTCTTCATCTTCCACTAACAACACGGTAGCAGCCTTGTTCACCAGGTTACACCTCCTCTGTCTTTTATTTTACTTTTATTTTACAAATGATTCTACAGCAAGGCCATGTTCTTGAAGCAATCTCCCATCAGTATTATAATTTTGACGAAAAAAGAAAGAAGGAGAGGAGTTAGACGTGAGAAGACGACAGATCTGCACCATTGTTCTTTCTTTCCTTTTCATAGCGCTCTTGGGCGGTTTTTTGCCGGCAGGCGGAACCGGCCTCACGAGCGCCTGGGCCTTTGAATCGCCCTACCCGGGCATCTTCGACTGGCCCGTGCCCCGGATCGCCAAATCAGCCGGTCCGGCCATTGTGTCCATCACCAACCTAGGCGAAAGCTTCAGTGAAAAAATGATGGAACAATCATCCGGATCAGGCGTGATCATCGACGCGGAAAAAGGCTATATCGTCACCAACAACCATGTGGTGGAAGGGGCGCAGGCCCTTCAGGTGGGACTGGCCGACGGGCGGGCACTCCAAGGCCGCATCGTCGGGAGAGATGCTCGTTCCGACTTGGCTGTCATCAAAATCGACGCGGACAACCTGACCGCCGTTCCCATGGGGAACTCCGATTCCCTGGAGGTGGGGGAACTGGTGGTGGCCATCGGCAACCCGTTGGGTAAAGAGTTCGTCCGCACCGTCACCCATGGGATCGTGAGCGCCCTGGATCGAACCCTGGAAGTGGATGACGTCCGCTTGAAGGTGATCCAGACGGACGCGGCCATCAATCCCGGCAACTCTGGCGGCGGCCTCTTCAACAGGCGGGGAGAACTGATCGGCATCAACAGCGCCAAGATCGGTTTGATGGGGGTCGAGGGAATGGGTTTTGCCATCCCTGTGAATGTGGCCAAACCGATCGTGCAACAGTTGATCGCCCAGGGCTATGTGGCCCGACCCTGGCTCGGCGTGGAGGGCGTCTTCATCACCAAGGTCGCCTCTCTGTATTACGAATTGCCGCAGGGCTTCTACATACGGAAGGTGACTTTCGGCAGTCCGGCGGCGGCGGCGGGACTCCGGCGGGGCGACATCATCCAGGCCCTTGACGGCAACAGCTTCAGCAGCGCCCGCGAGTTCTCCAACCTGATCGCCGCTCATGCCGTAGGCGATAAGATCAGCCTGACCGTGTTCCGCATGGGGCAGCAGATCACCCTTGAGGCAGTGCTGACGCAACTGCCGAGATAGCCCGACAGGATCGGCGTCCTTAAATGGAATAAAAAGAGATAGCGAAAAAGCGGAAGGGGCGACCTTCCGCTTTTCTGTTCACGGTGCCCTGTTCGAGTTAGTTCAGTGCGCCGCAACAGGCAAGGGAGGCGTTTTGTAGAAGAAATGTTCATGGTCTGTCTAAATTGAAATTGCTTTCACAAACACATAAAATAAAGGTAAGCCCCTGTTGAATCGAGGTGGAGATAGATGATAGGCAAGCTTGTTGTGACATTGCTTTCCGGGGCGGCGGCTTACTCCTATGCGGAGAAAAAATACAACCAACTGACAGAACGCAAGATCGTCGAAGGATTGCAGTTGCTCCGGCCTGTCGTGACGGCCCTCTGCGACAACGAGCGCAAACGCGTCGGCATCGAATGTTCATCGACCCGCTGAATAGCATAGAGACAGAACCAACGGACCGGCGTCTTCGGAGAGCCGGCTTTTTCTTTTTACTGAAAAAGTGCATCGCCTGCGACTTGACAGGTCATAACTGTTTTTTGCGCGCGACCTTCCTTCACCCTTTTTACGGGGCAGTTCGCAGTCAGGCCAGTTCATGGTATACTGAATGAAAGAGGAAAGTTTTGGAGGAGGGGGCGTCTGTGCGCCTTGCTGATGTGGACTTGAAAGCCCGCATCCCTGAGCGGGAGTATGAGGAACGGCTGCGCAAACTGCAGTTGGACTTGCTAAAATACCAGTTTCGCATGATCGAGGAAAAGGTGCCCGTTCTCCTCGTCTTCGAGGGATGGGACGCCGCGGGCAAGGGCGGCGTCATCCGGCGCATTACCGAACAGATGGATCCCCGGACCTACCATGTTCATCCTATCGGCGCCCCGAGCCCGGAGGAGATGCGCCATCACTACCTGCGCCGCTTCTGGCTTCGCCTGCCCAAAACCGGCGAGATGGGGATCTTTGATCGCAGTTGGTATGGCAGGGTGATGGTGGAACGGGTGGAGAAGCTCTGCTCGAAAGAGGCTTGGAAGCGCGCCTACGGCGAGATCAACGAGTTTGAAAAGATGCTTGTCAGCGACGGGACGCTGTTGATCAAGTTTTTCCTGCACATTTCCCCGGAGGAGCAACTTCGCCGTTTCCGCGACCGCGAGACCAACCCCTACAAGCGCTGGAAGATCACCAAGGAGGACTGGCGCAACCGGGACAAGTGGGAGGAATATGAGGAAGCCATAGAAGAGATGCTGGAAAAGACCCATACGGCCTTAGCCCCCTGGCACCTCATCTCAGGGGAGCAGAAGAAGTGGGCCCGCATTCGGACCATGGAGATCATCCTCGATCATTACAAGCGGGTCTTCCGCCAGGGCAAGGAGTGTATCGCCACAGGATGTCATCGACAGCCATGACACAAGCGAAGCGAAAAGAAGTGACCATCTACACCGACGGCGCTTGTCTCGGCAATCCGGGACCGGGCGGCTACGGTGCCGTGCTGATCTATGGCGAGCATCGCAAAGAGCTGTCCGAAGGCTTTCGGGACACCACCAACAACCGCATGGAGATGCTGGCGGCCATCAAGGCCTTGGAAGCATTGAAGGAACCCTGCCAGGTCGTCTTGTACAGTGATTCGCGTTATCTCGTCGACGCCGTCACCCAGGGCTGGGCTAGGCGTTGGAAGGCCAATGGGTGGATGCGCAACAAAAAGGACCCGGCCTTGAACGTTGACCTCTGGGAGCGGCTGCTCCAGCTGTTGGAACGCCATCAAGTCGAGTTCCGCTGGGTGAAAGGACATGCCGGAAACCCGGAGAACGAGCGCTGCGACAAGTTGGCCACCGCCGCCGCTGCCCGGCCGGATTTGCCCTTAGATGGGCGCTGCTGATAAAGCTTATCCCTTTCTGGGTAAACTGGCGGCAAAGGGAGCCCAGGAGCGTGAGTCAGATGCCTGTGAAGTGGCTGTGGATCGCCGGGGGCCTCGGATACCTGATCCTTCTCTACGGCGCCGTGAATCTGATCATGGGGTGGATGCTCTCCGGCATATAGACACTAAAAAAATCACCTGTTACGGTGATTTCTTCGGAGAGCGATCGCTGAGAGTCCCCTGTGAACAAAAGCTGCATAAGATGAAGACCAGGGACGGAGAAAGGGGGAGTCGTCCTTGGTGAAGGTGATCATCGACCCCGGCCATGGCGGGTTCGATCCAGGCGCGCTGGGACCGACAGGCTTGCGGGAGGCTGATGTCAATCTGGCGGTGGCGAAAAGGGTGGCTAATCTGCTGTCGCCGTCGGTTCAGGCGGTGTTGACGAGGGATGGCGATACATCGCCAGGCACAGATGTGAACACCGATCTGCAGAATCGGGCGACCGTCGCCAACGGCGCCAGAGCCGATTATTTTGTCAGCATCCACTGCAACGCCGCTGACAACGCGGCGGCCAATGGTACAGAGGTCTACTGTTACAAGTTTGGCGGCAAAGGGGAGCAACTGGCGAGGACGATCGCTCGTTTTTTGGTCCCCGCCTTGGGATTGCGCGATCGCGGTGTGAAGGAAGCCAACTTCTATGTCCTGCGCCAAACCGTCATGCCGGCTGTCTTGATCGAACTGGCCTTTATCACCAACAGGGTCGAAGAATCGTTGCTCCGTTCGCCGCTTTTTCAAGCCAAGGCGGCTGAAGCCATCGCCCGGGGGATCGGCGCCTTTCTCGGGATCGGCGATCCTGTCGATGGGGGGAACGAAGCGCCGCTTGGGGAAGAACTGCCGAGTGAAGCACCCGGTTCCGGAGGGGGGACGTTGATGTCGGCTCCAGGACCTTTTACGGATGTGGCCGCAGATCGTCCGACGGCGGCAGCCATCACCAGAGCCCTTGAGCGCGGCCTCATCCAGGGCGACGGCGAAGGCTCTTTCCGCCCCGCTGACCCGCTGACGAGAGAAGAGGCGGTCTTGCTGATCGATCGCGCCATCAACTATCTCCTGGCCAAGGTCAAGGCAGCGGGGATCACCATAGACGGATAGCCTCTTCCGTTACCGCGGCGGGTTGGGGATGATTCCCGTCAAAAGAAGGATGTAGAGGACTATCGTCAGATAAAAGGCGCCTGCCGCGCCCATCTTCCAGGGGGTTTGAGAACGAAAGCCTGGAATCATTGTCAAAAAGCTGCCTTTTTCCGGCTCATTTTGCGGCCGGGCTTTTTTTTGATTTGCCATGGCTGCTCTCCTTTCTGCGGGACAGCGGATCAGGCTGTCCGAAACGGTATTTACCAAGAGAATATCATACTGCGCCCACTCAGGATAGGGTGGACCTTGTTTCGCTTGAATAGAAATGGAAAGAGAGATATCGAAAGAAAAACAGCCGCTGCGGCGGCGGGGGAGTGGGGCCGTTGGGTGTGACAAAAAAAATTAAATCGGGGAACCTGCTGCCTGACCGGATGGACGATATCAGTCTTCCGCTGGAAAATGCCCGCCGATTGAAGCTCAACAGGCTTAACGTGCCCCTCCGGGTCGATGTGCCCGATCCCCGGTCGGCGGAGATGTCCCTGCACCCGCAGGCCTTTCACCAAGCCGCAAAGGCCATGGAAGAGATCCGCCAGGCCGGGCTGGCCGCCTTTCTGGAGCCTTTTCCCTGGGTCCGGGCTGGCGGCCTGGCTGAGACCGCTTGGGATCCCGGCGATGTGAACGCCTGGTTTGAGCAATGGGGCAAGATCTGCCTCCAGGCGGCCTACTTTGCCCACCAGGAAGGGATCGACACGCTCGTCATCTCTGACGGTATCATCCGCCTGGAGCCTTATCCCGAGCAATGGATTGCGCTGATTGAAGATATCCGCAAGCTCTACCGGGGACGCATCACCTACCGCACCCAGTGGTGGTACACCTCCTGGGCCAATCCCGTCTCCTTCTTGGACTATCGGAGAAAGCTGCAAAACCCGCTCTTCGGCAAGCTGGACTTTATCTCTATCTCCGCCTACTTTGAACTGACGAACCGGGAGGGGCCGTCCGAGAAGGAACTGATCGACGCCTGGCGCCGCTCAACCCGCTATATGCGCCGGCAACCTATCGTTGAACAGGTGAAAGAACTGCATCAACAATGGCGAAAACCGATCTTTTTTGGGGAAGTGGGCTATGTGGACCGCGCCGGCACGAACCGTATGCCCTGGAGCGCTATTCCGTCAGAAAAAGAAAACCTGCAAGAGCAGCGGGATTGTTTTGCCGCCTTTTTTCGGGTATTCTGGCATCAACCCTGGTTCCTGGGCGCGTCAATTTTTCAGATCCACATGCCCGAATCGCCCTATTACCCGATGGGCAGGCCGGCAGAAGCCGTCATCGCCGCCGCGCCGACAGAGGTTTTCGGCAACGCCTGGACAGCTGGGCTACGGGATCTGCTCAACCGGTTCGAAAAAGGTGACTTTCGCCAAAAAGGAAAATGAGGGGAGCACAGGGATAAACCAAAGAGGGGATATGAAGATGCGATATAAAACGCTGTTTCTGTTCGTTGCGTTGATGGCGCTCCCCTTGGCAGCGACGGCTTTCGGCTTTGACTTGAAAGGCGCTGTCGAGTGGATGCGCGCCCAGGGTCCCTGGGCCTTTTTTTTCACCGTCCCTGCCCATATCCTCCTCAGCATTTCGCCGATGAGCTCTGATCCGGTGGCCCTCACCAACGGCTTTATCTATGGGACTGCCCTCGGCGCGGCAGCCAACTGGCTCGGCTCCATGGGCGGCGCTGTCGCCGGATACTGGCTGATCCGCCGCAGCGCCGAGGAGGTCTCCCTGCCGAAGCACTTTACCAAGCTCCCCCGTTGGCTGCGCGACTTACCGGTCGCGTCGCCCCTGTTTCTCATTGGCGTCCGGATGATCCCCTTCATCGGCGGCGATATTGTGAAGTTCATGGCGCCGTTGTACCGGGTGCCCTTTGCCCGCTATCTCTGGACCCAGGCCGTAGCCATCGCCCCTTGGGCGGTCTTCCTCGCTGCCGTCGGCGCTGGCGTGTCCCTTTTCATCGGCCAATAAGCGATAAAGGTTTGCGCCGCGCCCTGGAGGAATGATACCATAATAAAGACTACCTTGTTTCTACCATCATCCGGGAGTGGGAACCGTGAAAATCGCCATCGCTCAGTACAACCCCGTCGTGGGAGACATTGCAAACAATCTGACTAAGGCTGTCGACGCATGGTCCCGCGCCGCCCAGGCTGGGGCCTCTCTGATCGTCTTTTCCGAACTCTACTTGACAGGGTACCCGCCGAAAGATCTGCTGGAAAAGCCCTGGTTCATCGACCGGACTGAGGCGGCCCTGAATGAACTGGTCCGCCGTTCCGTTGATTACCCGGATACGGCTATCCTCATCGGCGCGCCCCTGCGGTGGGACAACCCTGCCGGTAAAGGGCTGGCCAACGCCGCATGGCTCATCGGCGGGGGGAAGGTGCTGCATCATCAGGCCAAATCGCTCCTACCGACCTACGATGTCTTTGACGAGGCCCGCTACTTCGATCCCGCCCCCTCTGTAGTGCCTGTTCCCTTTGGCGGTGAACAGCTTGGCATCTCTGTCTGTGAAGACGCCTGGAACGACCCCGCCTTCTGGCCCCAGCGCCGCCGCTATGACCGCGATCCCATCGAGGAGTTGGCGCGGCAAGGCGCCACGGTGCTGATCAACATCTCGGCCTCTCCCTTTGAGATGAGCAAGGAGGAGACCCGTTACCGGTTGATCCGCAGCCATGCCGTCCGCTACGGCATCCCCTTCGTCTATGTCAACCAGGTGGGCGCCAATGACGAGCTGATCTTCGACGGCGGCAGCATGGTCTTCGATCGGCAGGGGACATTGCTGGCGCTCAGCCCCGCCTTTCGGGAAGATCTTACTGTTGTCGATCTGAAACAGGCGACCCAAGATCAACCAGGGGCGCCGGCGTCCTTCGTCGCCCAGGACCGGGTAGCATCGGTCCATGACGCCCTCGTCCTCGGCATCGCCGATTACCTGCGCAAAAGCGGTTTCACCAAGGCTGTCGTCGGCCTTTCCGGCGGTATCGATTCGGCCGTCACCTGCTGCCTCGCCGCTGAGGCGCTCGGGGCGGAAAACGTGCTCGGCATCTCCATGCCATCGCCCTATTCCTCTATGGGCAGCGTCGAAGATTCCCGTCTTTTGGCAGCGAACCTGGGTGTTCCCTTTAAGGTGATCCCCATCGCCGACATCTACCACGCCTATCTCTTCACCTTGGAGGAGCATTTCGAAGGCCGCAAAGCTGATGTAACCGAAGAAAATCTTCAGGCCCGCATCCGCGGCAACATGCTCATGGCTTTTTCCAACAAGTTTGGACATCTGCTCCTGTCGACAGGCAACAAGAGCGAACTGGCCACCGGCTACTGCACCCTCTATGGCGACATGAGCGGCGGCTTGAGCGTTCTCTCCGATGTGCCCAAGACGCTCGTCTACGAATTGGCCGAGCACATCAACCGCGAGCGGGAGATCATCCCTCGGATCATCATAGAAAAAGCCCCCTCGGCGGAATTGCGACCTGGCCAGAAAGACCAGGATACCCTGCCGCCCTATCCGGTGCTCGATGCCATCTTGCAGTTGTACATCGAGGAAGGGCAGTCGGCGGAAGCGATCATTGAGCGCGGCTTTGAAGCTGAAATGGTACGTTGGGTGATCAAGACGGTGAACCGCAGCGAGTATAAGCGCCGCCAGGCGGCGCCGGGGCTGAAGGTGACGTCCAAGGCTTTCGGTGTGGGCCGCCGGATGCCCGTAGCGGCGAAATATTAAATGCAACCCAACCGTTTGCAGGCCATACTCAACGCTGTTGTTCGGGCGGACTGCCGGCTATCCTTCGGGTACAAGGGTAGGCGCCGTTGAATCGAAACATATTAAGTCGCTGAGGGGGCGCTCATGGATCATACATGGATTCGCCGCGTGCGGGAGGAAAAGGGCTTGTCGCTGCAGGAGGTATCCCGGCTTTCGGGGGTTTCTGTATCATACCTGAGCGAGATTGAACGGGGCACCAAACAACCGGCGCCTCGGATCATAGATAAAATTTCCACTGCCCTTGGCTTGAAGCGGGAAGAAGGTAATCCGGAAGGGGGGGAGATCGGTCTCGGCCAAAAACTGCGGCTGCTCCGGGAGGAGCGCGGGCTTGCGTTGCAGGAACTGGCCAGGCTGGCCGGCATCTCTATAGAGACATTGCGAGCGATCGAAGCGGAGGAGGTCCGCCCCAGCGTCGACACCTTGCGGACCTTGGCCGATCACCTGAACGTGTCTATTCCGCAGTTGATGGGATCGCTCACCGTCATCGCCACCCGCCTGCGCAGCATTCGGGAACAGTTGGGATTGACCCAGGCCGAGGTAGCAGAGCGGGCTGGCGTATCGCCCGGTCTGATCGGTCAGATCGAGCAGGGAAAGGTGCAGCCTTCACTGCGCACGATCGAACGGGTGGCCGAGGCGGTCGGTGTGACGCCCTGCTACTTCCTGGTGCCCCAGCCTTCATTGGAGAACCTGCTGCCGGTGTTGGGCGACGACTTGATCCGGTTGCTGGGGGAACCGCCGATTCAACAGACGTTGCGCATGATTTACGATCTTAATGAAGCAGAACTGCGCTTTCTCTTCGGCGTTGTCCGGTTGATCAAGCAGACCGGCCTGGTCGGAAGTCGACGAATGCTCAACGAGGAAGCTTGTCTCTCATCTATCGAGGAAGAAGGGATTGAAGCATGAAGAGGCGCCCATTGGGCCGGCTTGGCTGGCCTGTATCCTTCATCGGTTTCGGTGGCATCGCCATCCAACGGCTCGACGACGAGGCGGCAGCTGCCGTCGTCCGCGCCGCCTTGGCCACCGGCGTTAACTTTATCGATTCCGCTCGCGGCTACAGTGACAGCGAGGTGAAGATCGGCAAGGGGATCCGAGGCATCGACCGCGCTTCTTTTTTCCTGGCCACAAAGAGCATGGCCCGAACGGCAGAAGGGCTGCTGGCCGACATCGAAAAAAGCCGGTCCAATTTCGGCGTCGAGACGATCGACCTCTACCAACTGCACAATGTCAAAGATGACGCCTCTCTGGAACAGGTGCTCGGACCGGGCGGGGCGCTGGAAGGCGCCGAAGAGGCTCGCCGGCGCGGCTGGATCAAGGAAATCGGCATCACCGGCCACGTGACGTCGGTGCTGGAAAAAGCCATCGCCACCGGTCACTTCGCCACCTGTCAGTTCCCTTACAACATCATCGAAACCCGGGTCGAGGAGCGGCTGCTGCCGGCCTGCGCGGAACAGGAACTGGGCATCATCGTCATGAAACCCCTGGCTGGCGGCGCGCTAGGCCCTGAATGGGCGGAGCAATCGCTGCGCTTTTTCCTCGACAAGCCCGTGTCGGTCATCATCCCCGGCATGGATTCCCTCGACCAGGTTAAGGCCAACTGCCGCGTCGGCCGCGATGGACAGCCGCTGACGGCGGAAGAGACGGCCCAGGTGCGAGAGGCGCTCCGCTCTTTGGGCGAGCGTTTTTGCCGGCGCTGCGAATACTGTATGCCCTGTCCCCACGGCGTCAACATCCCCCTCGCTTTTCTCCTCCACGGCTACTGGTCCCGCTATAACCTGCAGGGGTGGGCGCAGGAGCGCTACGGCGCCATGGCCATCAAAGCCGACGCCTGCCGGGAGTGCGGTGTCTGTGAAACCCGTTGCCCTTATGACCTGCCCATCCGCGAGATGCTCAAAGAGGCCCACGCCAATCTGGATGTT
This sequence comes from Heliomicrobium modesticaldum Ice1, assembly GCF_000019165.1. GTDB lineage: Bacteria > Bacillota > Desulfitobacteriia > Heliobacteriales > Heliobacteriaceae > Heliomicrobium > Heliomicrobium modesticaldum. Next base: position 2,768,715 of record NC_010337.2, on the reverse strand, counting down.
CCTGGCGTAAAGCAGGAAAAATAGGATCGATTGTCGAAAGATTTGCACTAGAGAAGACGAGAACTGAGGAAGACGACAAAAAACGAGAAAGGTGGTATCTTCCATGTTCAAGTGTGGCCTATGCGGCTATATCCATGAAGGGGAGGCGGCGCCGGAGCAGTGTCCCAAATGCGGGGCCCCCAAGGAAAAGTTTGCCGCCCTGTCGGAAGAAGCGGCCGATCTGATCGAGCGCTCCCGGATTACCAACGACATCCACATCCAACTCTTGAGCCTGCTGGAAAACATCCAGTTCCTCGCTGAGGAAGGCCGCGAGGAAGACCTGGATCCCGGTTGCAACAAACTCTTCGATCGGCTTCGCCAGTTTGCGGTCGAGTACCGCCAGTCGATCAAGGCAGAACTGCAAGGGCATATGAATAAGGGCAAGTGGGGTTAAAGGGCGAAACGATTGAGTGACGCCGGCCCCTGCTTCTGGAATCATTATGATCGGCGAAAAAAAGCTGATTAGCGAAGAACCCGATCAGTGATGAAGATGATGAGTGGAGAACCCTTCCAACGCTTTTATCCATAAAACGGAAATAGCGCACGGGAGGGTTCTTTTTTTACATAACTTATTTTCGCTGAGGGAAGCTAGAGCATGAGGTGAGCATATCAATGAGCCACAAAAAAGAGAATGACGACCTGCGCACCCATCGCCAGATCGATCGCCTGCAGTGGGAGACAGCCAAGGAAATGGGCGCCAACGAGCCGCTGGACAACAATGTGGAACTGGGCATGGCTCGCGACGGCCTCGAAACCTATGTGCGCCAGCAGATGGTGGAAACAGCGGAGCGGGCTCTGGCGGAGGAAGGGGAGCGCAAAGCGGCGCTCAACGAGAAGGACAAAAAGGACTAGTCATCCGGCCTGGCATAGGCCGGCAGTCTGACGGAAACGCTACAGTGTAGCAGAAGGGAGGAGGAATAGGCGATGGTTGATATCGAAGGCTTTCGGGAACGACTGGCTCAGCGCATCGAAGAGGGGAAACAGCACGGGATCTCTGATGAGGTCATGCGAGAGGGCATCGTCAACCTGGGCGATATTGCCGTCCATTTTTTCAAGGCCGACAAGCCTGAAGAAAAGCTGATGAAGGAACTCTGGGAAGTGAGCACGGAAGACGAAAAAAAAGTGCTGGCCAACATCCTGCTCCGCTACGGGAAACAGGCCCTACACTGATCCCTGGAGGGTTCCTGCCCGGCGATATCCTGCCGGAATGACAGACAAGCCGCCGTTTCGGCGGCTTGTCTGTTTTTAACTCTAGCGAGGGGGGTGAGGCGGCAAGGCGCTGATTTAGTGAAGCCTTTCTCCGCTCTTTGCGTTGCAGGTGGGACATCCGCAGCGATGGCCCTGTCCGGTGACGGATGCGCCGGCTCCCCTTTGTCCGTCCGCCTTTTGGGGGGCTGCTGTCGAGGCGATTTGATCGGCGTCGACAATCTCCACCCGGTCTAGGGTGTCTTTGACACGGGCCTTGATGGCATCTACATATTCACGGCGCACACGGGCCTGCTCCGCCTTTTCTTCCTCTGTCAGACCCTCTGGAGTGCGGCTCTTGCGCGACAGGTAGTTGATCCGATCGATGAGTTCCTTGGTAATAGACATCGCGATCCTCCTTCTCATGAAACACCGCAACGCCGTAGGCGTGCATCTTGATGAACGTCTATATCTTAGCATGTCCCGGTAAAAGATGCATTTTTTCTCTTTCAGTCAAGAGGCTGATAGAAAAAGGACCAACAGCAGGTTGGCGTCACCCGAATGAGTGAAAGCGGCGGGCATTATCGCCGCCGCTTTTCCGGATCATTGGGGTGGGTTGATGCCGCGGGAATGATAGATCCAGTTACTCCCGTTGTTGTTGTCCCAGTTGTTGGCTGAATCCTTGAAGCAGAAACGAAGTTCGTCCTGTTCCATGTTGATGGTGCACTGCCAACCGTGGCAGGTGCGCTCCATCCGGTGGTCATAGGTGTTTTTCCAGTCATGACCATAGCCGGCATGGAGGTAAACCTGCTGGGCGCCTGACCTGCTCAGGATTCCGTCATAGACAATCGTCACATCCCGCCCATCTCCCAAGAGGGGACGGATTTTTACCGGTTGCTCGCCCACCCTCGCCGCGCCGGTGGTCTCATATCCCTGACCATAGGCCTGCTGTTGCCCCAACATGTAAAGCGACCTCCCTTTTCCTGTTTGCCTAGGATCTATCGATAGTATGGTTCCAAAGACCGATCCTTCAAGCCGTAAAAATCTGGTGGGGGAGGAAAAGGCGGCAATTCCCGGACGATCCCCTGCTTTTTCAACAGCGTCGGATATGGTAAACTAAGAATCTGAAAATTACCTTTTCTGGACGATTCACCGGAGGTGGCTCAGGCTGGACAAGCATGCGCACATCCTGGCAACCCTCGCCGACATGTATCCCGACGCCCGTTGCGCCCTCAATTTCCGCAACCCCTTTGAATTGCTGATCGCCACCATGCTGGCCGCCCAAGCGACGGACAAGTCCGTCAACCGTGTCACCCCTGCCCTATTCGCCAAAGCGCCTACGCCGGAGGCGATGCTCCTGCTGACGCAGGAAGAACTGGAGGACCTGATCAAGAGCATCGGCCTTTACCGGAACAAGGGCCGCAACATCCTGGCGGCCTGTCGCATCTTGGTGGAAAAACATGGCGGACAGGTCCCCGGCTATCGGGAGGGATTGGAAAAACTCCCTGGGGTGGGCAGGAAGACGGCCAATGTGGTGCTGGCCGAAGCTTTTCAGGAGCCGGCCATCGCCGTGGACACCCATGTCTTCCGCGTCTCCAATCGTCTCGGACTGGCGCAAGCCAAAGACGTGGTCAAAACGGAACAAGATCTGATGAACAACATTCCCCGGGACCTTTGGGCCAAGGCCCACCACTGGCTGATCTTTCACGGACGTCAGGTTTGTCATGCCCGCAAACCGGCTTGCGGGGTCTGCCGGTTGGCTGAATGCTGCCGAGAATATACAGGTTTGAAACGAGAGACAGGGGAGGAGACTGAATGAAAATCCTCACAACGATGCCCTTTCCCGAATGGCACCGCGAACGTCTGGAAAGAACATACCCGGGTATACTGTGGCGGATTTGCCGTTCCACCGGCGAGGCGCTGGAATTCCTGCCGGGCGCTGATATCCTCGTCACCTACGGTGACGGCTTGACAGCAGAGGTGTTGCGGCGGGCGTCCAAACTGCGGTGGATTCAATCCTTTGCCGGCGGCCTGGAGCACATCCCTTTCGATGTGCTGAGAGAACGGGAGATCACGCTGACGAGCGCCAAGGGCGTCCATGCCGTCCAGGCAGCAGAACACACCTTGGGTGTTATGCTGGCTTTTGTCCGTCAGTTGCCTTTCTTCGTCCGCATGCAGGAGCAGGCCCGTTGGGAGGATCATGTCAAGCTCGATGAGATCCACCAAAAGACGGTCTGCATCGTCGGGCTCGGCGCGATGGGCATGGAGATCGCCCATCGCGCCCTCGCCTTCGGGATGCGTGTCACGGGGGTGAACAGCGATGGTCGGACTGTGGCGGAGGTCCATAAGACCTACCCTCGCGACCAGATCGATCTGGCCATCGCCGAGGCCGATTTTGTCGTTCTGGCGATGCCCCTGACGGCGGCGTCGGAACGGCGCTTCGGCACCCGTGAGTTTTCCCTGATGAAACGGTCGGCCTTTTTGATCAACATCGCCCGGGGCAAGGTGATCGATGAACCGGCCCTGGTGCGGGCGCTGCAAGAGGGACAGATCGCCGGCGCAGCCCTCGATGTTTTTGTCGAGGAACCCCTTCCCGCCGAAAGCCCCTTGTGGAAGATGCCCAATGTGATCATCACGCCCCATGTGGCCGGTCGCTCGCCTCGCTACCTCGACCGGGCGCTGGAGATCTTTGAAACGAACCTGGAAGCCTTCTTGGCGGAAAAACCGCTGCCCCTTAACGTGGTCGATCTGGAGAAAGGGTATTGATATTGAGCAGGCGAAGGGCGTTCAGGATGACCACCAGCGCGGCGCCGGTGTCGCTTAAGACGGCCAGCCAGAGGTTGAGCCAGTTGGGGAGGATCAAGAGCAAGGCAACAGCCTTGACGACGAGGGCGAAGATGATGTTCTGCCGGATGATGGACAAGGCTGAGCGACCGAGACGGATGGCGAAGGGAAGCTGTTCCAGCCTGCCGCTGGCGAGGATCACGTCGGCTGTCTCCATGGCCATGTCCGATCCGTAACCGCCCATGGCTACGCCGAGGTGGGCCGCCGTCAGCGCCGGCGCGTCGTTGATCCCGTCGCCGACCATGGCGACGCGGCGCTCGGGGCGCATCAATGCCTGTACGGTCTCCGCCTTTTCCGCCGGCAGCAGTTCGGCGTGCACCTCGTCGATAGACAGTTCGGCGGCGATGCGGCGGGCCGTGTGGCTGTTATCGCCGGTGAGCATGGCGATATGGCTGACGCCAGCCGCTTTCAGGCGGGCCAAGACGCGGCCGCTTTCCGGCCGGCAAGCGTCGGAGAGGGCGAAGAGGGCCAGCGGTCGCCTATCATCGGAAAGCAGGCTGACCGTATAGCCATCGCGCTGCCATGTGTCGATCTGCGCGAGAAGGTTTTCCGGAAGGGCTGATGCGACTGGGCTGCGCCCGGGCGACGTGAGGGCATAAGGGACACCGCCGATGACGGCGGACACACCGGCGCCCGGCAGGGTGGCATAGCCTTTCAGTTCCGATAGGTCGCCATGGGCGGTTGCCGGAAGGCGTTCCTCGGCAAAGCGGACGATGGCTGCCGCCAGCGGGTGCGATGACCGTCGCTCCAGGCGCCAGGCGATGGAGAGCAGCGCCTGGTCATCATGTTGATCCGGTGGCGCCACGTTGAGGAAATGGGCCACTGCCGGCCGGCCTACAGTCAGGGTGCCCGTCTTGTCAAAGGCGATGGTGTTGATCCGGCCCAGTTCCTCCAAGTGGGCGCCACCTTTGATCAGTACGCCTTGCTTGGCGCCGTTGCCGATGGCGGCGACGATAGCCACGGGCGTTGAGATGACCAGTGCGCAGGGGCAGGATACGACGAGCAGTTCCAGGGCGCGGTAGAACCACTCCTCCCAAGGGGCGCCGAAAAGGGGCGGCACGACGGCCACGAGAGCGGCTAAGACGATCACGGTAGGCGTGTAGACGGCGGCAAAACGGTCGACGAACTGCTGTGCGGGGGCGCGGCGCGACTGGGCCTCTTCGACGAGGCGGATGATGCGGGCGACGGCGCTGTCTGAAGCCGGACGGGTGACCAGGATCTCCAGGAGCCCGTTTTCGTTGACCGTGCCGGCGAAGACGCCGTCGCCGGGCTCTTTTTCCACCGGCGTCGATTCGCCGGTCACCGGCGCCTGGTTGACCGATGAGACGCCACGCAGGACTTGCCCGTCGAGGGGGATCCGATCGCCGGGGCGGACGATGATCATATCGCCGGGGATGATCTGTTCCACTGGTTCGGTGGATTCGACGCCATTGCGGGAGACGGTGGCGACGGCTGGCGTCAGAGAAAGGAGCGAGCGGATGGAGCGACGCGTTTTGTCCAGCGTCGACGCCTGCAGGACCGCCCCTAGGCTGAAAAGGAAGACGACAGCCGCCGCCTCAGACCATTCCTGGATAGCGATGGCGCCGGCTACAGCCAGGAGCATCAGCACGTTCATGTCCAAGGTCAACGCCTTCAGGGCTGTCCAAGCGGCGCGGGCGATGGGCCAGCCTCCGGCGACGATGGCGAAGGCGTAGGCAAGCGGGGAGAGGGCTGTCGCCGCCGTCTGGTCGAGGAGGAGACCCAGCGCCAAGCCAAGCCCGGAGAGGACCGGTCTGGCCGCGCGGAGGTTCAGGCGGCGCCATCGGGGTTCCTTGCCCGCCATCGTTCCTGTCTCTTGCGCTGCCCTCGATCCGCCGGCGCCTTCAGGCAGCCGCAGGCGGTAACCGAGGCTGGAGACGACCGAGGTAATGGTCGGTAGCGAGAAAGCCGGTTCGATGGGCGAAAGGGTCAGCGCGCCGGCGCCGAAATCGATGCGGACCCAACGCACACCAGCTTGTTGAGAGAGGATCTTTTCCACTTTGGCGGCGCAGTCGGCGCAGTCGAGGCCGTCGATATAATAGCGGAGGACGGGATCTGCCGTGACTGCAGCCGCTGTTGTCGCGGCTTCTGCAAAAGCGCCTGTCACCGCTGCCGGCGCGCCTGTGCCGGATACGACGGCAATGGCGTCAACAGATTTAGCTGTTCCGGCATTCTCTGCTGCGGCGCTGCAGGAGCAGGCGCAATTGCCGTTGCATGATGTTGTCATGGGAAGACCTTCTTTCATGTAACATATGAATATCTACTCATATGTTACTGCGAAGAAAGGCCGGCGGTCAATGGTTTTTTTCGATGGACAAACCCAGCTCCGCCAGCGCTGCTTCGGTGACTCGCCAGGGGTGGCGGGGCAGCTTTGCTTCGGCGAAAAGGGGAATCAATTCCTGCGGTCGAACCGGTTCCGGCTCCGGCAACAAACCGGCCGTATAAGCCAGAAATCCGATCACTTTTTCCGGCGCAATTCCCTGTTCCTGCAGGGCGGATATGGCTGTGCCTCCGTGCCGTTTGGACAGGCGGGCGCCGTCGGGGCCGAGGACGAGCGGAACATGGCAAAAGTGCGGGACCGGCATGTCCAGGGCGTGATAGAGCAGGATCTGGCGGGGCGTTGAAGCGAGTAGGTCGTCGCCGCGCAGCACATGGGTGACGCCCATGAGGGCGTCATCGACGACGACGGCCAGCTGGTAGGCGGTGACGCCGTCGGCGCGGCGGACGACGAAATCGCCGACAGCCTGGCGCACGTTCTGAGAGATGGGACCGGCCACAGCGTCGACGAAAGACAGGCTGCCCTCGGGGACCTGGAACCGGTAGGCGCATTGACCTTTTTGACGCAGCTTCGCCTCCCAGGCCGCCGGGGTCAGGTTGCGGCAGATCCCCGGGTAGGGGGGGCCTTCTTCGTTCTGACCGTGAGGGGCGCGGGCCAGTTCGGCCAGGTCCTTGCGACTGCAAGCGCAAGGAAAAATGCGGCCGGAGCGACGGAAGAGATCAACAGCCGCATCGTAAAAAGCCTGCCGCCGGCTTTGTTCATAGGGGCCGCAGGGACCGCCCACATCGGGGCCTTCGTCCCAGTCGAGACCGAGCCAGCGCAGATCGGCGAGGATCTGGCGGGCGTAGGCTGCGACGGAGCGGGCAGGGTCGAGGTCCTCCAGGCGCAGGATGAAGCGCCCGCCAAGCCGTCGGATCTGCAGCCAGGCGAGCAGCGCCGTTCTGGCGTTGCCCAGGTGCAGTTGCCCTGTCGGGCTTGGCGCGTAGCGACCGGCCGGGAGGTCGGAAATTGGTCGGTAGAGGGGCAGATGCATGGAAAAAGCCTCCGAAAAAGAAGTACAATAGCCGTATCAGGAGCGAGGCAGGAGGCGAGGAAGGTTGCGGCAGGTCGATTCCGGTGGAATCACCGTGCTCTATGCTAACGATCCGGCAGAACTGCCGCCGGAGGTGCAGCTGTTCGTCAGACCGAATCTCCGGGGCAACCGCTTGTTGTCCAATCATGGCTCAATGCTGGCCTTGACAATTTCCTCTCTCGAAAAAAACGACGAGGCTTTGCCGGTGCTGATCGCCTGGGATGAGGAGCGGCTCATCGTCTACTCTAGCGCCAACCTGTCTGTGCTTGAGCGGTGCCTGTCCGCGGCGGACACAGGGGAGTTTCGACCTGCGCACCGCATTGTTTTCTTCCTGCTCTCGGAACTGTTCGACCAGAACCTGCAGGCTTACGGGAGTATTGAAGGGGAGTTGGATCGGCTGGAAGAAAGCATCGCCCTGCAGGAAAAGCCCGTCCCCAGCGACCGTCTCTTCAGCTTGCGCAGGCGCCTGTTGTCTTTACATCAGGACACCTTCGCCAAGCGGCGGCTGATCAACAAGCTGATAGAGCACCTGCACCTGCAAGGCGCGAGCGGTTCCGAGATGATCCGAGAACTTGAGGTGCTCATAGAAGATCTTAACGAACTGTCCTTTGAGATTCAAGGGCTGCGCGAGGCCTTGCAGGGTCTGATGGAACTCCGCCTATCTCTCCAAGGCCAGCGGGCCAATCAGATCATGCAGAAATTGACTGTCGTGACCTCCATTTTTTTGCCGCTCACCTTTATCGTCGGTGTCTATGGCATGAATTTCGAGGTCATGCCGGAGTTGCACTGGCCATACGGCTACTATGCTGTCATGGTCGCCATGGCTGTGATCGCAGGAACCCTTCTGGTATACTTCCGTCGCAGAGGCTGGTTTTGAGACAACTGTCGTCGCTGTCTGTCCGGGACAACGGGTGCGGCTTTACAAGCCCTTGCCTGCCTGTAGCGCAGCAGCGGCGACGCTGCCCTGGCTGTCGGTAAGGCGCAGCACGCCCCCAACAGCCGTTTGCTTGATACGGTCACTGACACCGGCCTCCTCAGCGGCTGCCAGCAGCCGCCGGAGCGGCTCGTCGACCGGTTCCTGTGAGAGAATTAACAGCAGCAAAAGCCCCACCAGGAAGACGACCAGCCAGAATCCCCAGGTGATGAGCATCATCGATCCATTCCTTTCCGGAGGAAATGCCGTCCCCGTCATTTTCGCCCTATCGGCGCAGGCCTATCCCGGGTGGCACCGGCCTGTGGGCGAGAAAGGCGGCCCGGATTTCCGGTTGCTGTAGGCATGAACCGTTGACACTCTCCGCGAGGGCCCGTATAATACCCATAGGGGGTATGTGTCAATGGTGACGATTGATTACAGCATCTGTGACCGGATGAAAGGCTGCCCGCCTGCGCGGCGTTGCCCGGTGCAGGCGATCATCCCCGTCGGCGGGGAAGGGTTCTTTCGCCGCAAGGTGGAGCGCTGGGAGATCGACGAGAGCAAATGCACGGGATGCGGTATCTGCATCCGTCTTTGCCCGCAGAACGCGATCAGCAAAAAACCGAAAAAGTAACAAAGTCAGCATCATTTCAAAGCCAATTCACTAAGATCTCTATGAAAAAAAGGCGGCGTCGCAAAAAGGACACCGTCTTTTCTCGTTGTTATCCCTTTTATATCGGCGCCATGATGATCAGGTGCCCTCTTCCTCATCGTCTTCATCGTTGTCGGCCTCGTTGGCCCTGTCCTTTGCGATCGCCTCGCGTAGACCGTCTTCAGACTCACGTAGTCTATTTTGCCGTTGCCCAGCAGGGGCAGGCTGTCGAGGTGGCAGAGGCGGGCCGGAACGAGCAAGGGAGAATGGCCTGAGGCGGCGATAAAATCACGGAGCGCCTGCCGGGAAGCCTTTTTCACTGTGGTAAAGAGGATCACCTGCTCGCCCTTTTTGCCGCCCGATACGTTGACGGCGGCCATCTCCGTCGACGCAAAACAGCGGGTGGCCAGTTCCTCGATCAGGTTCAGGGAAATCATCTCGCCGCCGAGCTTGGCGAAGCGCTTGAGCCGCGAGAGGATGGTGATGAATCCGCGGGCGTCTTCTTCGACCAGATCGCCGCAGTCATACCACTCGCCGGCGGGGACGAAGCCTTTGCCGTGGATCAAGTAGCCTTCCATGATGTTAGGTCCTCGGACGAAAAGGTTGCCGCCCCGTTCAATCCCGTCCACCGGTTCGATGCGGTGTGTTACATCGGGAAAGATGCGCCCTACAGTGCCCGCCTTGTAGCAGAGGGGGGAGTTGATGGCCAGGAAGGGCGAAGCCTCTGTGCAACCGTAGCCTTCCAGGGAGCGCAGGCCGAACTTGTCCAGCCAGAGCCGGCGCGTCTCCTCCTTCAGTCTTTCGCCGCCCGTGATGACGTAGCGGATTGAGTAAAAGTCGTAGGGGTGGGCGTGCTTGCCATAGCCTTGCAGGAAGGTGCCCGTTCCGAAGATGATCGTGGCGTTGCGGTCATAGGCGATCTCGGGGATGATCTTGTAGTGAAGCGGTGTAGGATAGAGAAAGACTTCAAAGCCGCAGAGGAGGGGGATGAAGACGCCCTGGAGGCCGAAGCTGTGGAACATGGGCAAGGCGTTGAGCAGTTTGTCCTTTGCTGTCAGGGCGATGACGGTGCAGGCCTGCATCACATTGGCCTGGATGTTGTCGTGGCGGAGGATGACGCCCTTCGGTTTGCCTTCACTTCCCGAGGTGAAGAGGATGAGCCGTTCCCGACCAGGCCTGGTCCGGCGCTTGAGGGCCAGGTTGAAGAGCGCCTTCAGTTTTCCGAAGGATGATACCTCTTCACGCACATCCTCCAGGTAGAGGATGCGCGCCTTTTCGGCAGCTTTCTCTACGTGGGTCCCCAGGCCCGCTTTTTCAATGAACTGGCGGGAGGTGATCACTGTCTTCAGCTCTGCCGTCTCGCAACTGTCGAGGATTCCCTGGGGGCCGCTTGTGAAGTTTAAGATGGCCGGGGTGATGTTGATGCGAAAGAGGGCGAAGAGGGTGACCACATGAGCGGCGGCGTTGGGCAGCATGACGCCGACACGCTCCTCGCCGGCGAGCCGCCGCTGGAGAGGCTCGCTCAGGGCGTAGATCGCCAGGAGCAGTTTGCGGTAGGTCAACTTCTGGTTGATATCCTCGATGGTCTCCTTGTTCAATCCGAACAGTTGCGCCGCCTCGAGCAGCTCGTTGAAGAGATTGATCCCCGGGTGGTAGCGGCTGCGAAAGAGCGCCCGTTCGAGGGCTTTCAGGATCCGGTCGCTGCCGGAGGATTTTTGGTCTTTTTGATTTTGCCCCATCGCCGTGCAGAGGGAGAAGGGCTCATCGACATATATGGTGATCGGCGGGAACCAGCGTTGCGGCATCGTGCCTTCCAGACGGGAAAAGCGCGAGTGCTGGAGGCCGTCGATGCCGACAGGGTAAACAGGCACGCCTGTCTTCTGGGCGATGAAGGCGATCCCGTCATAAATCTTCATGATGCCGGTGGTCGTCGTGATCCGCCCCTCGGGGAAGAGGACGACAGGCATGCCGCCCTTGATGGCGGAGATGATGTCTCGGATGGAATAGGGGTTTAGGGGGTCCATGGGGATATGCCTGCGAAAGCGGAGCGCGAAGGAGAGCTTGGCGGCGATTTCGGTATTGACGACGAAGACGATGTCTTCCGGCAGGAACAAGCTTAAGATGAGCACGCTGAGAGAAGAGACGTGGTTGGGCATGACGATGAGCGGCCCGTCGTTCCGGAGGCGTTCAAAGTGCATCAGCCGCAAGGGAAAGAGGCGTGACAATAAAAAGCGCAGGATTGGAATGAGCAGTTTCAGGCGGCTCCCTCCTCTTTTACAGTATTAAGTCAGTATAACAAAAGATTATAGTGTCGGACTAGAGTGTTTGTTGGCAAAAAAACCGCCGCCACTTGATCCTGGCGGCGGTTGGGCGTCATCCTTTCCTTTGCGGGAGGAGTCTGGCAACCGGTTCCCCTTTATCGGCTCTGGCGCTTATGCCAGGCCTTATGATCAGACTTGGAACCGTTCCACTGCCTTGCGAAGATTCTCAGCCATCTGCAACAGGCTTTGGCTCGAAGCCGAGATCTGTTCCATCGACGCGCTCTGTTCCTCTGTGGCAGCTGAGACCGATTGGGACTGTCCGGCGATCTCCTTGCTGATGGCGTCTGCTTTTTGCATCATGGCGGCGACCTGCTTGCTGCCGGCGGCCAGTTGTTCTACAGCCGCCGTGATCTCCTTCACCTGGGCGGCTACCAGGACAATCCGATCGGAGATGGTCATAAAGGCTTCTCCTGCCCGATGAACGACCTGGGCGCCTTCAGTGACCTCCCGAGAGCCGTCGTTCATCGATTTGACGGCGGCATCGATCTCCCGGCGGATCTCTTCGATGAGGACGGCGATTTGGCTGGCTGAATCCTGGGACTGTTCCGCCAATTTGCGGACTTCTTCGGCGACGACGGCGAAGCCGCGGCCCTGCTCGCCGGCACGGGCGGCTTCGATGGCGGCGTTTAAAGCCAGCAGGTTTGTCTGACCGGCGATGCCGGCGATCAGGTCGACGATCTGACCGATGGCCTGAGAGCGTTCGTCCAGGTTGGCAATGACCCGGGCCAGGCCGGTGACCGTCGCTTCGATGCGGTTCATCTGCGTCGTGGCGGCGTCGATGGCCCTCCGGCCCTCTATGGCGGCCTGGGAAGTTTCTCCGGTCAAGGCAGACACCTCTTGGCTGATGCTGACCGCCTTGTCGGTGCGCGCGCTGATCTGCTCCATCACGGAGGCCGTTTCTGTCATCGCCTGCAGTTGCGCGTTATTTCCTTCGGCAACGGAGGTGATCGCCTCGGCTACCTGGGTCGAGGCTTGGGCCGATTGCTCCGCCGCGTCAGACAACTGTGACGATGATTCGGCCAGGTCGGCCGAAGATGTCTTGATCTTGCCGATCAGCTCCTTCAGGTTGCTTTGCATCCGGTTCATGGCGGTGGCCAACTGGCCAAACTCGTCATCAGAATGGATGTCAATGGCGGCGCGCAGGTCGCCGGCGGCGAACTTGTCTGCCCCGGCCACCATCTGTTCGATGGGGCGGCGGATCATGCGGGGGAACAGGTAAAAAGAAGCTCCGCCAACGATGACGGCGACCAACGCCAGGATGATGGAGATGGTTTCCATACGGTTCGCGTCTGTCTTTGTGCTCGTCATGCTCTGATTGAAGAGATCCTGATTAAACTGGACGAGTTCGTCAAGGCTTGCCATTATCTGGGTAGCCTCCGGCACCAGCCTTTTGGCGATGGTCTGAGAACGATCATGATGAGCCCGGTACCCTTCGATGTCACCGCGGCTGAGGGCGGCGTGCTCCTCATAGACAGAGGGCATCAGTTCGTTGAGCACGCCGCTGCGCCAGTTGGTCGTGGCGGACTTCAGCTGGGCTACTTTTTCTTTTCGTTCCACCAAAGCCAACTCGTGGAGTGTATCCTCCATAGCGAGAACTGTGGCGATCTTCTGTTCATACTGGGTGCGGTACTTCGGGTCGCCATAGGTCATGTAACCGCGCACATCGGCCACAGCGCCGTGGTATTCGGCCTTGATGGTCAGGATGAGGATAAGCCGCTCGTTAGAGATGGTCATCTCATCGAGATGGCTGGAAGACGATTGGTTCGAGTAGTAGGCGCTTCCGCTCAGGAGCAGCACGAGAGCCAGCATGATGGCGAAGCCGAGGCTGATCTTTTTGCCGACAGTGAGGTTCATTCATAAAAAACTCCCTTCTTTGTGGATCGACCTTTCCCCTTTTCTTGGGAAAAAAGTTGCAGCACCAGCGGTATGACAAAGATAAATCATCTATCTTTTCGACAAAGACAGTGCTATTCCTCCGGGGATATGCCTGAAAGATAAAGGAAAATGAAAGAAAAGCAAAAGAAACAAGCCCCTCCCGATTTCAAAAGCCGGAGGGGGCCTGTTTCCGCCCTGTTCAGAAGATTCCTCGTCTAAAGCTGCACTGAACGTTCCTCAGTGAAACGAAAGGTCAATCCCCTGTTCTCCCGCCGGCGCCAGCCGGATGGCGCAACCTTTTAACTCGGGGATGCGGCAGATGGGATCGGTGGCATCGTTGGTGAGGCGGTTGGTGGGCGTCTCGGCGTAGTGAAAGGTCATGAAGACGACGCCCGGCGGAACGCCCTCGGTCAGTCGGATCGATGTGACCAACCGTCCTCGACGCGATTCAACGAAGGCGCGGTCGCCGTCGCTCAGGCCGAAGCGCGAAGCGTCGTCGGGATGGACCATCGCTTTCTCCTCCGGCGCCATTGCCGAGAGCTTGGAAGAACGGCGGGACATGCTGCCCGTGTGGTACTGGTAGAGGATGCGGCCCGTCGTCAGGAGCAGGGGGTAGTCGCGGTCAGGCAGTTCGTCGGCCTCCAGGTGTTCGACGCGGTGGAACCTGCCCTTGCCGCGGGTGAAGCGCCCCTCATGGAGAAAAGGCGTCCCGGGGTGTTCCCTGTGCGGACAGGGCCATTGCAACCCCGCTTTTTCCAAGCGTTCGTGGCGGATGCCGCCGTAGAGGGGAGTGCAACCGGCGATCTCCTCCATGATTTCTTTCGGGTGATCATACCGCCAGGGCAGCCCCATGCGATTCGCCAGCGCGGTGACGATCTCCCAGTCGGAGCGGGCCTTACCGGGCGGTTCGACGGCCTTGCGGATCAACTGCACCCGCCGTTCTGTGTTGGTGAAAGTCCCGTCTTTTTCGGCGAAGCAAGCCGCCGGCAGGACTACGTGGGCCAGCCGGGCTGTCTCGGTGAGAAAGATGTCCTGGACGACGAGGAAGTCGAGCCGCCGCAGCGCCGCTTCCACATTCCTGCTGTCCGGGTCGGCGAGGATGGGGTTTTCGCCCATGATGAAGAGCCCGCGGATGTCACCATCGTGGATGCCGTGCAAGACCTCGGGTACGGTCTTGCCCACCCAGTCGGGCAGCGACGCCACACCCCAGAAGGATGCGAAAAAGCGGCGCTCCTCCGCTTCCAGGATGTGGCGATAGCCGGGGTAGTAGTTGGGGAGGGCGGCCATGTCACAGGCACCCTGCACGTTGTTCTGGCCGCGCAAGGGATTGACGCCCGTCCCTTCGCGGCCTAAATGACCGCAAAGGACCGATAAGTTGGCTACAGCAAAAACGTTATTCGTCCCTGAGGTGTGCTGGGTGATGCCCATGGCGTAGACAATGGAGCCACGCTCAGCCTGGGCGTAGAGACGAGCCGCTTCGGTGAGGTCCTCAGCGGGGACGCCGGTCAGTCTCTCCACCCGCGCTGGTGTGTAATCCCTCAGCCCTTCGCGCCATTCATCAAAGCCCTCGGTGCGGGCGGCTACGAAGTCCCGGTTCCACCAGCCTTCACGAAGGATCACATGGGCCATGCCGTTCAAGAGGGCCGTGTTCGTGCCGGGCCGGAGGCGGAGCCAGAGGTGGGCCTCTTTGACCAGGTCGATTCGGCGCGGGTCGATGACGATCAACTTGGCCCCTTTTTTCGCTGCCTCGCGCAGCCGGTAGCCGGTGACAGGCTGCGTTTCCGTCACATTGGCTCCGATGATCAGGATGACGTCAGCCAAGGGCAGTTCATTGAGGCTGTTGGTCATGGCGCCGCTGCCGAAGGCTGTCGCCAGACCGGCCACGGTCGAGGCGTGGCAGAGACGGGCGCAGTGGTCTACATGATTGGACCGGAGGGCGACGCGCATGAACTTTTGAAAGAGGTAGTTCTCCTCATTGGTGCACTTAGCTGAACTGAACCCCGCCAGGGCATGGCCGCCGTATTGGCTGAGGAGCGACTGAAACTGCCGGCTGACCAGATCAAGCGCCTCTTCCCATGTGGCCGGTTCGAGACGGTCGCCGCGCCGGATCAGCGGTTCCGTGAGGCGGTCCGGGTGGTGGATGAACTCCCAACCGAACTGGCCTTTTACACAGAGTTGTCCCCCGTTGGAACCCGATTTGTCCCTGCCGACGCCGACCACTTTTCCTTGATGGACCTTCAATTGAAGTTGGCAACCGACGCCACAGTAAGGGCAGGTCGTCCGGACGCCCTGTGCGTCGGCGGGGATTTTCGGCTTGGCGATCTTGAAGGCCACCGGCCCTTTGCGGGGAACGACTGGCCTTTTTTTGAGCGAAGCAGAAGGCGAGGTTTCGAGCAGCGCTGCCGTCGGGCAGACGTTCAGGCAGATGCCGCAGTGGTCACAGGCGGCGTTCTCTGAGGCAGTTTCAGCGGTTTCTCCGAAAACGCTTCCCCTTGCCTGGAGGGAGGTCAGAGCGGTCGAAGGGCAGAGGCGCTCGCAGGAACCGCAGCCGGTGCATTTTTGCTCATCCCGCTGAATGAAGGGGTTGCCCCCTTTCAGCGGAAGGAGCGGCACATCCACCGCCGGGTAGAGCGGCAGAGAGGGGTGTTCCGGCAGTAAGGCCAGTTCCCCGGCGAATTCGACATGGTAATCTTGGGCGTAACGGCGGAGCGCACAAATGTCCTCTTTGGCGCATTCTGCGCATTCGATCCGGTGATCTTGGAGGATGCGCAACAGGTTGGCCCGGCGCTTGTCACGGGCGGCGGGGCTTTCGACGCGCACCGCCAGTCCGTCCTGAAGCGGTAAGGCGCAGGCTTTGACCAACCGTCCTGTCTGTTCCTCTTCAACGACACAGAGTCCGCACCCGCCTTCTCGATGCAGGCTGTCTTCGTGACAGAGGTGGGGGATGGGAATGCCCACCTCCTGGGCCAGTTCAAAGAGGGTCATTCCCTGCCTGCCCTGCAGTGGTTGTCCATCGATCACGACGCGCAACAAGGAATCCGCCTTCAACATCTGTGCCGCCTCCCGGGAACATCCGCTTTTTCTCTAGCATGATCCCGAGAGGACAAAAAATACCCCTACCAGGATGATCAGAAAAGACAGCCCCCGTGAGAGGGTCTGCCGCGTCATCAAGCGCAGCTTGAAGCCGAGCGAGAGGGCGCTCAGACAGAGGAAGATCAGCTTGTCTGTCACCAGGGTCGCCAGGGCCATCTTGACCGCTTCCTAAAAAGGAGGCGTTGGTCGAAAGCCGTCGATAGCGTACAATGGGAGGGAATCACGCAAGGAAGGTGACAACACATCATGGAACAACAAGCATACATCCCTCCAAAAGCCTCGATCGCGCCCAGCATGCAGGAAGCCCTGCTGGCCTGGGAGGCATTCGGTTTCTTTCGCCCCATGTTGGAGGATGAGACCATCGGGCTGGCTCGCCAGTTGTGTCAGGTTTTATACGGGCTCCCCCGTTGCGAGGCAGGGAAGGCCTCGGCTCAGAGCCTCTACTGGAACCTCTTTGAACGGCTCGTCGGTTACAGCGAGTTGAGCCGGTCGCCGGTGGTCGGCGATGCCTGGCAGAATTATTTCCTCGATCGCATGCTTTCGGTGGAAACCAGCTTTTCCAAGAAGGCTCAGTACGGCGATGCCGGTCTGGGCGCTGCGATGCGGGAGGGACTTGCCCTCGAATTGGCCAACCTGCAAACCCTCTTCCGGCTGTCGGCCGACTGGTGGCAGGCCCAGGCGCAGGCTGCCTGCCCTTGTCCCGCACCAGTCTGGAAGGAGGTGCGTCCCCTCGCCGAAGAGACGGACTCGTTGCTGCAAAAGGCGCGGTGGGAGATGAAAAAGGCCTTCGCCTGTTGCTCTGACTGGCGCGAGATGGCGCCTGAGCTTGCACGGTATCACCACCGGTTCGGTTCCGGTTGCTTCGCCCAATTTCTCGCCTTTCGCTGGGAGGGGCAGCTGACCGGCGTCACCCGGCCCGATCCCATCCGTCTCGAGGAACTGGTCGGCTACGGGCGCCAGCGGGCAGAGGTGATCGAGAACACGGAGCGGCTGCTGGCCGGATACCGGGCGAACAACGTCCTGCTCTATGGTGATCGCGGCACCGGCAAGTCATCGACCGTCAAAGCGCTGATCCACCGATTCGGCGATCAGGGCTTGCGCCTGCTAGAGGTCCCCAAAAGCCGACTGGCTGATTTCCCTGTCATCGTCGACATGCTCAAGGAACGCCCTCAGAAGTTCATCCTCTTCATCGACGACCTGTCTTTTGAGGAGGGGGAGGATTCCTATAAGGAATTGAAAGCAGTCTTGGAGGGGGGTATCGCCGTGCGCCCCGACAATGTGGCCATCTACGCCACCTCTAACCGCCGCCACCTGATCCGGGAGGTGGTGGCCGACCGCCAGCCCCATTGCACCGACGATGGGGAACTGCGCCCCGGCGACACTTACCAGGAGAAGATGTCGCTGGCCGATCGCTTCGGGATCACGGTCACCTTTTTAGCGCCGGGGCAGGAGGCCTACCTGGAGATCGTGGAAACGCTGGCCCGGCAGCAGGGGATCGAGATGGATTCAGAAGAACTGCGCCGGCTGGCCTTGCGCTGGGAGATGCGCCACAACGGTCGTTCCGGCCGGACGGCGCGGCAGTTCATTGATTCACTGGCGCAAGAGAAAAAGTAAAGAGAACTTGGCCATGGGGTTGTAAATCAGCAATACAGGATAAGGCCCCCTTCTTTTCGGCAGACTAGCCGGAAGGAGGGGGGTTAACAGGGATGGTTGACGGTGCGACCTTCGTCACTGGGGAGAACCACCTGGTCACTGTGGTCTTAGACAGTGAGCGGCAAGAGCAGGCCAAGGGGCTGCTGGTGGCCTACGGGGGGGATGTAGACGCTTGAAGAAGCGCTGCTATTGATCCTGTCACCACAGATACGCGCGGCGGATATGCGCTTGCAACGAGGAGGATTGACCATATGGATCGCTGGCTGGGTTGGCCTGTCGACCGGATCCTGATCCTGTTTACGTCTATCGCCTTCGCCATGGTTGCCGTCCAGGTGACCTTGTTTCACTATCGGCAGAATTTTCGCCACTATGCCATGTGGGGCCCGGTCATCGGCTTGCCTGTAGCCGCCCTGATCGGCCTGGCGCTGACCATCCGCGACGCCCCTGTCTGGCGCTGGCTCTTTTTCTTCGCTCTCATCGCCGAGTTGTCCAGCGGATTGGCGGGCTTCTACTACCACGCCAAGGGGATCGGACAGCGCGTCGGCGGTTGGGCTGTCAACAATGTCATGGTGGGACCGCCGCCGGTGCTGCCGATCATGGTGTCAGCTCTGTCGCTGCTGGGGCTGCTCGCCCTGTACCTGTAAGGAGGGCGCGCCATGACGGTGAAAACGATCTATCCCGATTATGACGTGATGCGGGAGAGCCCCCACTGGGACGAGAATACACGCGTTCTTGTCGAAAAAAGGCTGCAGCCGTCGGCGGTGCCTCGTGTCTTTACCCCCCTTGAATTCTCTATTCTGAAGGCGGTCATCGGACGGCTCGTCGATGAGGGCGATGAAAACCTGCTTGCCCGGGTGGCGGGGCAGTTGGATTGTCACTTGGCCGAAAAACAGGGTCAAGGGTATCATCCCGTCACCCAGCCGCCGGAGGAACAACTGCTCCGCGGCGGTCTGGCCTGGCTGGACGCCACGGCCTTGCAGCTGTATCAGCGTTCATTCCTGCAGTTGGCGCCTTGGGAGATGGACGATATCCTCGGCAAGGCCCAGCGGGGAGAAGTGACCTGGACAGGCTTGTCGTCGAAAGATTTTTTTAAAAAAATGCTCCGCACGGCCATCGACTTCTTTTACTCTCAGCCGGAGATCTGGTCCGAGATCGGCTATGGCGGTCCGGCTTATCCGCGAGGCTACTATCGGATCGAATACGGCCTGAAAGACCCTTGGGAACCGCGGCTTGACCCGGCGCGGGTGGAGGAGCGGGCCAAGGCAAGGGGCCAGGCCCGGTGCGGAGGGTTGACCGATGAACGATGAAAGAGATTTGGCCTGGAAGTGGCTCGAAGAAGAGGTGGACGCCGTCATCGTCGGGGCGGGCGCCACCGGTGCTGTGGTGGCCCGCGAGTTGGGTCAGGCGGGATTGCGCGTCGTCCTCATCGAAGCGGGGCCTTACTGGGAAGTGAGCCGCGACTTCGTCAGTGATGAGCTGTATATGCGGCGGACTGCCTGGCGCTACAAGCGGCTGACTGCCGGGACGAACCCGCCTGAACTGGGCCACAACACCTCTGGTTCCGGCGTCGGCGGCGGCACGATCCACTTTACCGCTGTCGTGCCTCGCTTCTTCCCTTCCGATTTTCACACCCGCTCCGCCGACGGGGTGGGGGAGGACTGGCCCATCTCTTATGACGATCTGGCGCCCTACTACAGCAAGCTGGAAGCAGAGATCCCCGTGTCCGGCCCGAAGCACTACCCCTGGGGGGCCTTTCATGGCCCTTATCCTTACCCGGAGCGGGAGCCCATCGCAAGCACCCACCAGGTCCTGCGCATCGGCTGCGAAAAACTGGGCGTCCGCAGTTCCGTCGCTCCTTTGGCCATCCTGTCGGCGCCCTACCGGGGCCGTCCGCCCTGCATCAACCGGGGCTTCTGCGCCCAGGGCTGCCTGCCCAACTCCAAGTTCTCCACCCTGATCCACCATATCCCTCAAGCCCTCGACGCCGGGGTGGAACTGCGCCACGGCTGCATGGTCAGCCGGGTGCTCTGCCGCAGCGATGACCGGGTCGAAGGGGTCACTTTTCTCTTCAATGGCCAGGAATACCGGCAGCGGGCGCGGGCGGTCATCCTCTGCGCCTCCGCCATCGAGACGCCCAGGCTGCTGTTGCTGTCGGCCGACGCCCGCCACCCGCAGGGCCTCGCCAACAGCAGCGGCATGGTGGGCAAGTGTTTCATGCTTCATTCCGGTCATGAGATCATGGCGAGATTTTCCGAGGAGATCCTCCCTTACAAAGGAACGCCCGTCTTGGCGTTGACGCAGGAATTTTACGAAACACCGGCCGACGGCTCGCGGGCGCGCGGCTTTTCCATTCTCGCCCACGGTTCCCGGCCGTTGGCCTTCATGAACATCGTCGCCAAAGCATCCGAGTTGTGGGGGAAAAACCTGCGCCAGATCGGCCGAGACTACAATTACTTCGCCCGGCTGTCCATCGTCGGGGAGACCCTGCCCAGCGAAGGCAACACCATTACTTTGTCCGCTCAGAAAGACGAGGTCGGCCTCCCGGCGCCGCAGGTGACCTTCACCTTCGGCGACAATGATCACAAGGTGATCGCCGCCGGCGTAAAGATGTGCAAAGACATCCTCGAAGCGGCCGGGGGTAAGGTGGAGTTTGTGGCGCCCGATACGTCCCACATGCTCGGTGGTTGCCGGATGGGCGACGACCCGCAGCGCTCCGTCGTCGACAAGTGGGGCCGCGCCCATGATCACCCCAACCTGTTCATCGCGGATACATCGCTTTTCGTCACCTCCGGCGCTTCCAACCCGACCCTTACGGCCATGTCCTTGGCCTGGCGGACAGCGGATGCGATCAAAGAGGCTTTTCGGCAAAGGGAACTGTAAAAGGCGCTCGAAAGAGCACAACGGCGGAGACCTCGATTTCCCGGGGAAGGGAAGACGAGGTCTCTTCGTTTATGCCGGACAGAAGAAACGGACCAATCAGTTGCGAATGGAATATCATGGAACCGAATAGAAAGGAGTGATCTTGCTTTGATCGTCTACTATGTTCGACCGGGCGACACCATGACCGCCATCGCCCAGAGGTATGGCGTGGCATTGGAGCAGTTGCTGGCTGCCAACCGGTTGCCCAACCCGGATGTTTTGCAGGTGGGGCAGGCGATTGCAATCCCCGTGCCGGCATCACCGGGAGGACTTTGTCCAACCCTGTCTCTCGGCGCACGGGGCGCGTCGGTGAGACGGTTGCAGCAGTTGCTGGCCAGAAGCGGTTTGAACCCGGGACCTATCGACGGGATCTTTGGGACTGCAACGCGAAATGCCGTCATCGGCCTGCAGCGCCGCCAGAACAGGGAGCCAACCGGTATCGTCGAAAGATCCGAATGGCAGGCGCTCGGCATCAACTGCGCCCGTCCGCCCGTACCGCCTTTTCCACGGCAACCGGGACAGCGTCCGCCCGTGACGCCGCAGCCGCCCCGCCGTCCGGCGCCGTCGGTTCCTCCCGTGCCGCCCTCGACGTCTCCTGCGCCGCGTCCGACGCCGGCAGGTCCGACCTGTCCCGAACTGGGGCGAGGCAGCACCGGCGAGGCCGTCCGGCGTCTGCAGCGCTTGCTCGATGCAGCGCAGTATCTGGTCACCGTGACCGGCGTCTATGATCAAGCGACCGAGAATGCGGTGAGAACCTTCCAGTCCGAGGTCGGGATCAATCCGACAGGACGGGCCAACCTGGAGACGTGGCTTTCCCTGGGGGAATCCTGCGGCGATCTGCCTCGTCCGCCGCGCCACCGCATCACCCGCGTGATCGACAACATCCGCTACACCCTGTACACAAACAAAGCCGTTTATCGACCGGGAGAGCCTGTCTTGATCACCTTCCTTAAGACCAATGTAAGCACAGAGCCGATCACCCTCAATTACCCCTCGTCCCAGCGGTATGATCTGTCCATCGACCTGGGATTGAGCGGCATCGAAGTCTGGCGCTGGTCCCGCGGTCGTTCCTTCAATCCCGTTGCCGAGACCATCGTCTTGCAGCCGGCTGAGTATCAAGCCTTCCAGGAAACATGGAACCAGTCGAGCAACACAGGTCAGGATATTCGTTATCCTGGGCGCTATATACTCGCCGCCACCAATCTGGGCACTCGACAGGGTGTCAGCGTGGAGATCGAACTGCAGCCGGCAGTCAGCGCTGCGGAAGCGGAACGATAAGCCACGGAAGCCGGGGCAAGAGGATTGTGAGGACAGAGCCAATCTGCGATTTGCCGCAATTTGCCGCGATCTGCCTTGGCTCTGCCTTTTTTTTGGGGGGAGCCGCGCTTTTTTTCGGCGGCGATGAATAGGGGGAAAAAGCTTAACAGGGAAGATCATGAAACCATAAGAAATGTTAATCTGCCGTCATCGTCGTTTAACAAAAAGTTGCTAATGTAGTAATCGATAACCAATAAGGAGGTCATAAAATGAACAAGGCGACAAAAAACATGATCGCCGCCGTCATCGGGACGGCCATGCTGTTGACATCCCTATCCCCCGCCCTTGCCGCCGGCGCCTCGACCAGTCAAGGCAAAGCGAAGAACGTCATCTTCATGCTGAGTGACGGCAACTCGATCGGCGGTACGACCCTGACCCGCTGGTACAACATCGCCAAAAGCAAGGACCCGCAATTTCGTCTTGCTATCGATGATCCCGCCTTTACACTGGCCTTGCAGCGCACCTTTGGCGCCAACTCGATCATCACCGACTCAGCGCCTGCCGGAACCGCTTACTCGACGGGATTCAAGAGCGACAGCGGATACATATCAGTCCTTCCCGACAAGATCAACATTCCCGGCGCCAAGGAATACAGCGGCAGCGAGCCCTTCAAGCCTGTCGCCACTGTCTTGGAGGGGGCCAAGCTGATGGGCAAGGCCACCGGCATTGTCTCTACCTCCCAGATCCAGCATGCATCTCCGGCGGCCACATCGGCCCACTGGTATAAGCGTTCCAATTACGAGGAGATCGCCAAACAGCAGGTCTACCAGGACATAGACGTCGTCCTCGGCGGCGGCGCCGGCTACCTTGGGCAAAAGCGCGCCGACGGCCAGGACCTGATCAAGGTGATCAAGCAACGCGGCTACGACTATGTGACCGACACCGGCAAGTTGAAGGCCTCTAAGGCGGAAAAGATCTGGGGCATGTTCGCCGATGTCTCCCTGGATCGCGACATCGACCGCAACCCGGCGCAACAACCGAGCCTGGCTGAGATGACCCAAGCAGCCATCGAGAGGCTCAGCAAAGACAAAGATGGCTTCTTTCTCTTCGTTGAAGGCAGCGAAGTGGACTGGTCTGCCCACGCCAACGACCCTGTCGGCCTGATCAGCGAAATCAACGCCTTTGACCGCGCCGTCAAAGTGGCCCTCGATTTTGCGAAAAAGGACAAGAACACCCTGCTGATCGTCACCACCGACCACGGCAATGGTGGCATCACCATCGGCAACAGCCTCTCCGACGAATCCTACGATACAATGCCCCTCGAGACGGTGATGGCGCCGTTGCTCAAGGTGAACCGTACCTCCGATTCCATCGTCCGTGAACTGCCGAAAGACGCCACAGACGAACAGATCAAAGAAGCCATCGCCAAGTATTACAGCATCACCGATATGACTGACGAGGAACTTGCAGAGGCGAAAAAATGGCTAGCCAAAGACAGTGATCGCGACTACGGCATCGGCAGGATTTTGAGCAAGCGCGCCCGCATCGGCTGGACCACCCACGGCCATACCGGCGAGGATGTCCTCGTATTCAGTTACGGTCCCCACAGTCTCTCGGGACTGCTGGACAACACCGATGCTGCCCGCGTGATGGCCAAAGCGATGGGCTTTGATCTCGCCGATGTAAACAGGAAGTTGATGGTTAACGCCAAAGAGGCCTTTGCCAAACTGGGTGCCAAGTGCAACATCGACGCCACCGACGCCAAAAACCCTGTTGTTGTCGTTGAAAAGGACAACGTCAAAGCCAAGCTGCCCATCAGCACCGACATCATCATCATCAACGATAAGGCGGACACCATGACCGGTCTGACTGTCCGCGGCAAAGAAGACGCCTCCGTTTACGTGCCCCAGGAGGCCGTCGACCGGTTTGCGGCGGCTCTGAAGGCGTCCAAGAAATAGATATTCTGAAAGAATGGGTAAGATCGCTGTTCGCGAAGAGACCCGCGCTGTAGGCGCGGGTCTCTTCGCCGATTTTATTCGTTCTTAGGTCAGGTCGTTCTCAGGCCGCGCTTGATTGGCTCTTTTGGTCACCCTTTGTCGACTTTTTCTATTCTTCCAACGGTTCCTCATGTCCGTCCCTTGCCGGAGGCGACACAAGGCCGGCCTCGTCTTCTCGCCTGTGCTCACCAGACGAGGCTGCTCTTTCGAGCGAAGCCTTGACAGCCTGCCGGCAGGCGCGCAGCTCCTCTGTCAGATCGAGGAGGCGGCAGAAATCGATCAGGGCCGGCTCTTCCGGCAAGCGATTCAGCCGTTCGTCCACGTCCCGGCAACGGTTCTCACGGGAACGGCGCAGTTCTGTCCAGATCTCGGCCTCGATCCGGTGTTCTGTCAGGCTGTCCAGGTATTCCATCAGCACATCCAGATCCCGCACCTGGCCGGTATGTTCTTGCACATCGTCGATGAGGGTGTAGAAGCGTTTGCGCAAGTCTTTCGGGAAACAATCGTAGACGGTTTCCAGAGGATAACGGAGACGGCGCAGCGCGATGCGGAGTTGGTGCAGCGCTTCCGGGTCTCTCGATGTCACATAGCGGGCATGTTGGGCCAATACCTGGCGGAGCCGGTCGCGGATGATCAGGCGGGCCATCTTTTCCAGCGGTTTATCCCGGTCGAGTCCTTCGATCCGCCATTTTTTTCTCAACTGAAAAACCTCCTTTGCTGTTCGTTCCCATTGTTTTTCTTGAAGGGAATCACAATAACGGGGACGGTTTAGGTGAAGAATAAGCGGGGAAGGCCATCAAACGGTTGGGTATTTTCATTGTAACATATTTGTTTGACAGAATTGCTCTCCCTCGGTTATTCTGAACGTTGGTAGACATTCAGCCAGGAGGGAAAAGGTTGCGACGCGTCAAACTTGCCATTCTACATATGCTGCCTCAGACCTGGCTGTCCCGCCAAAGCGGGAAGTGGGCCGCTTCCCGCTGGAGCCGGAGGGCCATCCCCTGGTTCATCCGCCGCTACGGCGTGAACCTGGAGGAAGCGGAAAAATCCTGGCAGGAGTATCGCTCATTGGCCGATTTCTTCTGCCGCCGCCTGAAGCCGGGAATGCGCCCCATCTGTCCTGATGAAAGTGTCATCATCAGCCCCGTTGACGGAAAGGTGTCCCAGATAGGCACCGCGTCGGCCGGACGCCTGATCCAGGCGAAAGGGATCAATTACTCGCTGGAACAACTCCTGGGCGACGCTGAACAGGCCCGGCGATTCACCGGGGGAGAGTTTATCACCATCTACCTGAGCCCGCGCGACTACCACCGCATCCATGCGCCCATGGCAGGGCGGGTGACCGGCTATGCCTACTGGCCTGGGCGGCTCTATCCTGTCAACGAGCTGGGCGTGCGGGGGGTGCCTAATCTCTTCGCCCGCAATGAGCGACTGATCACCTACATGAAGACGGATGTAGGACAAGTTGCGGTGATCAAGGTGGGTGCCATGATGGTCGGCAGCGTTCGCGTCGGCTACGCCGAGATCAATCGGCGCAAACGGGCCAAGTTGATCTCAATGACCGATGGTCCCTATCTGGACAAGGGGGACGAGCTGGGCTACTTTGAATTCGGGTCGACGGTGATCCTCCTCTATGAACCGGGCGCCATCCGCTGGAAACCAGGCATTGAGACAGGTACTCGGCTGAAAATGGGCGAGGGGCTTGCGGAAAAAATTATTTAAAAAAAGACCGGCATACTTGACCGGTCTTTTTCTTATTGTATGGCATGATTGACAAATAGAGACTCATAATTTAGGGATGGAAGGGCACACCCTTAACCTTTTGGTCCCATGGGGCCATTTTATTTGTATTCATAAAAGATTCGCAAAAAGAAGGGCTCCCCATTGTTGTGTCGAATTAGCTGTTCTGGGCATAACCTTCCAAGCGCAGCGACAGGAAGCGTTTTTTATCAGCGAAGGTCTGACACCATTGCAAGGACGTTTTCCCGGTTTTACTAACAGTACCCCCTTTTTCCCTGACTATCGAAAGGGAGGGAAAGCCGCTCCGCAGACCGGGGGTTTGCCACACTAATGGAGGTGTCTATCACATGCATCCTTTCCGCCAACCCCTCAAGCTTGCCCGCCTGATCGATAACCCGACGGCGGCGCAACTGCGGGAAATGGCTCGGGGCGAGGAACAGACGACTGAATTCGGCAGTCCCTGTTACGTGTCGAAAGTGCGCAACCGCAGCGCTAAGCAAACCTACCTCGTGGAAGATGGCATCACCCTGGGCGTCGACCAGCAGGGGATCTCCCTGGAGAAGGCGACCGCCCTGGCTGCGGAAGTGCACCGCTACCTGGCCGATCGGGGTGTCATCCGCCTCGACCGACAGATGGGGCTCGACGCCAACCACACCTACCACTGCCGACTCTACATCACCGAACCCTATGCGCGCATCCCCGCCATGTGGATCCACTCCCTGTTTGCGCCTGTGGACAAGGACAAGGAGCCCGATCTGATCAGCATCTACGTCCCCGAGTGGCCGGAGCGAATCATCTTCTGCCACCCGCTGGCCGGCGTTACATATATCCTGGGCACCGATTACTTTGGCGAGTGCAAGAAATCTTTCCTACGCATGGCCATGTTCCGGACGAAGCAGAAGGGCGGCTTGGGCCTCCACGCTGGTTCCAAGGTACTCCGCATCCGCGACGCCGCCGGCGAATTGAAGGATGTAGGCTTCATCCTTTTCGGTCTCAGCGGCACCGGCAAGACGACCCTGACCATCCATGACCATGGCCTCACCGGCGACGAGCGCGTAATCATCCGCCAGGATGATATCGTGCTCATGGATCCCGACGGCTTCTGTGCCGGCACAGAGGATGGCTTCTACATCAAGACCGACGGCCTCGATAAGCTCCAAAAGGTGCTCTATGCAGCCGCCCTGTCCCCTAACGCCCTCTTCGAGAACATCAAAGTTTTCGAGGGCGGCGTCATCGACTTCTTCAACCAGGAACTGACCTCCAATGGCCGCGGCATCGTCCTGCGCAGGGAAGTGGCCGGATCCGACGACTCCATCGATTTGCAAAAGGCCCACAAGCTCATCTTCATCACCCGCCGCAACGACATCGTACCGCCGCTGGCCCGCTTGAACTCCGTCCAGGGCGCCGCCTACTTCATGCTCGGTGAATCTATCGAAACCTCTGCCGGCGACCCGACCAAGGCTGGCCAGTCCAAGCGGGAGGTGGGCACCAACCCCTTCATCGTCGGTCCCGAAGCGGAAGAGGGACACCGCCTTCTGGAGATCCTCCGCAACAACCCCGATATGGAGTGCTATCTGTTAAATACAGGATCCGTCGGCGCCCGTGAGGGCGACGCCGGGATCAAGCTCTCCATCGAGGTCTCCACCACGCTGATGAAGGAGATCGCCAAGGGCGGCATCGAGTGGACCGTCGACCCTGACTGGGGCTACGAAGTTCCCGTCTCCGTCTCCGGCCTCGACATCGAGGCAATCATGCCCCGCCGCTTCTACAGTGAAGAGGAGTACCAAGCCCGCGTGGAAAAACTCCGCGTCGAACGGCGCGAGTGGCTGGCTCACTTCCCAGGGTTGGCAGAGGAGATCCGGGCGGCTGTGGAGAAGGCCTAATCTGGGATCGCCACTGCACGGTGTATCGCCAAGATGATACTTAAAGCCCTTCACCGTTTAGACAGGTGAAGGGCTTTGTTTCCCCGTCCGCTATGCCTTGTTTGACTCCTCTTTTTCCCCTGACGCTTGCTCCTCGCCACTCCCTGTGATCTCCCGCAGATACTCCTTCATCAACTTGCGGATCCCTCGGCCCTCGATCCGGCTCACATAGCTGCGGGAGATGTTCAACAGGTCGGCTACGGTTTGTTGCGTCTTCGGTGTGCCATCGGACAGCCCGTAGCGCAGCGTCAGGATCTCGCGCTCTTTCTTATTCAGGCGCCGCCGGACCTTATTCTGAAGGTCTTCGATCTCAGAAGACCGCTCGACCAACTCCGCTACCGTATCTCCGTCCGTGCCGAGGATGTCGCTGTAGGTCATCCTGTTTCCGTCCTTGTCTATGCCGACAGATTCCTCGAAGGAGACAACCCGGGAATCGCGCTTCTTATTCCGTAAGTGCATGAGGATCTCGTTCTCGATGCACCGGGAGGCATAGGTGCTGAGCCGCACCTGCTTCTCGGCCTTGAAGGTGTTGATCGCTTTGATCAGCCCGATCGTTCCGATGCTGATCAGATCTTCTATCTCTTCATCGTTGGAATAGTATTTTTTACAGATGTGCGCCACCAGGCGCAGGTTATGGGTTATCAGCTTTTCCCGCGCTTCTGCGTCGCCGCCGGTCGTGCGGGCGATGTATTCGGCTTCTTCTTCCGCTGAGAGTGGTTTCGGAAAGGAGTTGCTGTTGAGGCCGCCGAAAAGGGCAGCAAACCCTTTGAGCAGGAAAGCCAGAAAGGTGGCAACCCATGCCGTTACCAATCGATCACCCCCCGTTCACCTATTCCCACTTTATGGAAATAGACGAGGGGCTGTGCGCGTCCACAATAA
This sequence comes from Heliomicrobium modesticaldum Ice1, assembly GCF_000019165.1. Classification (GTDB taxonomy): domain Bacteria; phylum Bacillota; class Desulfitobacteriia; order Heliobacteriales; family Heliobacteriaceae; genus Heliomicrobium; species Heliomicrobium modesticaldum. The sequence continues at coordinate 2,740,058 of NC_010337.2, read as the reverse complement.
AGCGCCCTCCCGCTCGGGAGGGCGCGCCTGTTACTTGGTAAAGATGTGTTTGCCGATGCGCTTGATCTGGGGCCGTCCCCAGATCCATTTGCTTGTCGCCGTGGCCGGGTTAAAATAATAGAGAGCGCCGGCGCTGGGGTCCCAACCGGCGAGTGCGTCACGGGCGGCTTTGAGGCTGGTCGGGTTGATGTTCATCCAGATCTGCCCGTCATCGACAGCCGTGAAGGCGCCCGGTTGGAAGATAACGCCCGATACAGTTTTGGGGAAAACAGGGCTGCGCACCCGGTTGAGGATGACGCCACCGACGGCCACCTGTCCTACATAAGGCTCACCTCGGGCCTCGCCGGTGATGCACCGCGCCATCATCCACACGTCGTAGGACTTCGGCCAGCCTTGTCCGATCGCCTGCGCTTCGGCCATCTCGATCTCCGGCCCGAATTTTTCCAGAAACTGCCCATAGGTCATGGGCAGGGATGGTTCGCTGTCGGGCCAGGGGAAAAGGAACATCGCCAGGATCAGCAAGAAGAATCCTGCTTTTCCGCCGATTCGAAGCGTCTGCATTCAAGACCCCCTTTTTCCTTCACATCGATTCGTCAATCCATTTTCGGAAATAGTATGGGCGGAAGGATCGGAGTCCATGCAAACCGCTTCTTGGCGACTTGATTTTTTGCCGAGGCTGAGCATTCGGAAGGTTTTTCTCTCGTCGCATGGAATAGCAAGGGGAGGAACGCCTTGAAGCTGCACGATGCACCCTTCGATCTTGAACGAAACGATACAGCAGTCAGGTGATAGCTTGAACGCCTCTTTAAGACCACACCGCCTCATCTCCGCCATAACCATTGCCGGACTCCTTTTGCTCTTGACAGCTTTCGCTATCTCGGCAGATTCCGCTGTAGCGGCAAACATCGCCGCAGCGTCAGCGCCCCCGATCTCGTCAGCGCCCGCCCTCTCGTCAGCCTCCGACATATGGGCCGCAGCGGAGGACGGGCCCGGTTCAGTCGGGACTATCCCCGAGGATATCACCGCAGGCGAATCCGTCACGGCAGCGAAGACGGTCCTTGTTGTCTACCCGACGCCGCGGCTCTTGCGCGGCATTTTGCCCTGGCAGGAGCGGGATTGGCCCAAGATGATGCAAAATCTCTTGGGTCACTTTGACGTGGAGGTGACGCTCCGCACAAGCGGTGAATATCAGGGAGGCGATTTGGCCCGTTACGACGCCTTCATCTACATGGGAACGTATCCCGAGAAGGTTCCGCGCACCCTGTTGCGGGAGGTGGCTCGTTCTCCAAAGCCGGTCCTGTGGCTGGGGCGCAACATTGAGCAGTTGGATGTGGTCGGTGGTCCCCGATGGCAGACGCGTCTTTCCGAAGGCCAGTCGGTCGCCTACATCTACAAGGATCGGACGATCGATGCCAGTCGCCTGCAGCAAATGAACATGGTGAAGGAATTTCCCGTTAATAGCGTCGTATGGGCCTGGGCGGACACCGCTGAGGGGCGCTTTCCCTTCGGCTTGCGCAACCAACGATTCTGGTATGTTGCCGACACGGATCTGCACAGCCGGGCTTACTTGTTGGTGGCCGATCAGCTGTATGACTTTCTGGGACAGCCCTCGGAAGGGAAGCGCTGGGCCACCTTGCGCATCGAAGACGTGCATCCGCTCCGTTCACCGGAGGCGTTGCGTCAGTTTGCTGACGTGCTGAAAAGCCGGAACATCCCCTTTATGGTCACCGTCGTTCCCGTCTACGTCAATCCGAAGACGGGGGAGCGGGTCACTTTGGCGGAACGCCCTGAGCTTGTAGAGGCGCTCCGCTATATGGAGGCCTCCGGCGGCACGATCCTGGTTCACGGATTGACCCATCAGGTCGGAGATGGGGAAACCGGCTGGGGCTTTGAGTTCTGGGATGCAGACCGAGAAAGACCGGTGCTTTCAAAGATCGCTCCCGATTGGGCGGAAAAACGTTGGAGCCGTGCGATCAACGATCTCCGCGCCCTCGGGTTGCGCCCGCTGGGCATCACGGTGCCCCACTACGCCATGAGTCGCGACAGCTATGTTCATCTGCGCGATCGTGTCGACCTGCTCGTCGGCAGCCCGCAGATCTCCGGCCATTCGCGGCTGACCCAGAAGGTCCCGTACCTGCTGAAAAAAGACCAGTACGGCTACTGGGTGATTCCGGAGAATATCGGTTTTCTCGATTTTCGCATAGACGACCCGGTGGCGCCGATGCTAAAGGCGGCTGAGGAAGTGGCCTTGGTGCGCGACTGTGCGGCGGGCGCTTTCTTTCACTCCTTTCTCGACAGCGGGCGGCTGGTGCAGCTGGTCGACGGGCTCCGCGAAGGAGGGTTTGCTTTCCTAGATCCGCGCGATTTGCCCGTCAGGGAGGTGCTCCCCTCCGCTTCACCGGAACATGAGGTTGGCGCCATCTCGGAGGCCGACGTTTTCTGGGATCCCATTGTAAATGGTGACACGCCGAAGGGTGCCTTTTTCCTATGGCGTTTGGCGCAGGAGGAGACCCCTTTGCTCTTTGCGGTCGCAATTGCGCTGGCCGGGGTGACTGCGGCAGCCTTTATCCTGATCGTCAGGGCATTGGCGATGGAGGATGGCGCTGGAAATAAAAGAAGATAGCAAAAGGAGATAGAAGTAAAAGGAGATAGGGAAGATGAGTTTTGTGCTATCAGAAGCAGCTGCCTCTCTGATGCTGACACCGGAAGAGTTCCGGGAGGCGCTGGCGATTTTTTTTGAAGAGGCAGAGAACACACTGGCCGGCATCGATGAGGCGTTGCCTAACGGGGATGGGAAGGCACTGAAAGCCCTTTTGCATGACCTGAAAGGTTCGGCTTTCAATTTTCGTGTAGACGATGTGGGCGAGATGGCAAGGTCTTTGGAGGCCTGCGCCCTTTCAGGTGATCTCGAGCAAATCTGCCGGGAACTCCCCAATCTTCGGGGTGAACTGGCCCGGATCAAAGCCCTTGTTGACCTGTAAGAAGTACCGCTGCCCTTCGCCTCAATAGGAATTATCGGAGGGAATTATCGAAGCGCAGGCGTCAGATACAATGAAAAAGACGCGGCAATGTGTTACCATAGAAGTAAGATTTGATCCCTCTATCTGTGTTCCCGAAAGGCGGGTTCCAGCATGACGCCATTTTTTGCGCGTGAACTGGATTACATCCTTTTTGTCTATGGTCTTAGCCTGATCGTGCTGGTATCTGTTGCGGGAATCCTTCGCCAAAGTGAAAACCGGCTTTTTTCATGGAGCTATTTGAGACTGTACGGATTATTCCTTGGACTTTCCGCCTGGCTCGATCTGATCGCCTGGAGTTTCGGCGATGGCACTTTTTTTGCTATTTTGCGGTTGCTGTTGATCGCAGTCGCCTTCGTATCGCTTGCCCTGTTAGCGAAGAGCGGATTGGCAGAAGAAAAGGACGCCGGCGGTGCTGTCGGTTTTTTGGCCTTCGCCTTGTTCGCGGGAGCCGGTGGGGCCGCTATGGCCGCCGGCTTATCCGGCCTGAACGTGGCGGTCCGATACGGTTTAGGCTTCCTATCTTGGGCGGGAGTTGCCTGGTCGATAGGACGCTACGCCCGGCTTGAGGACCGGCGATCGGGCAATGCCCTTATCGGCGCCTCGGCCTGCCTGGTTTTACAGGCCCTTGCGGCTGCATTAGCGATGGCGGCTTTTTTTGCCGCCGATCAGCCGGAAGCGCCGGCAACGGTCGCTCCTGCCCTGGTCCATGTGGCCGGCGTGCCGGTAGCGGCGCTGCAGTTGATGCCGGCCATAGGAACTGTCTTTTTTCTCTGGCGTTATGCCCGTTTGGTTGATGAGCGGGAGCGCCGCTACCTTCCTCCATCTGAAAAAATGGCCTGGTGGCGTCCTATCGGAGCCTTCTTCCTGCTGCTCCTGATCGGGTGGACGGCGACGGAACTGGCCGGTCAGGCCGGTGAAAACCATGCCCGCTGGAGTCTTTTGACGCGGGCGAAAACGGCGGCAGCCGCCATCGACGGGAATATGATCACCCGTCTCTCCGGGACAGCGGCCGATCTGGTCAACCCCGATTACCTGCGCCTGCGGGAGCGGCTTGTGGCCATGCGGGCGGCGAACGAGGACGCTCGTTTTGTCTATCTTTTGGGACAAAACGAAAAAGGTGTCTTTTTTTATCTCGATTCAGAACCGGAAAGCTCTGATGACTACTCTCCTCCCGGCGAAAGCTATGACGACGCCTCGGCCGAGTTGCAGGGGATCTTCTCAACCGGTGAGGCTTTTGTCGAAGGGCCCCTTGAAGACGACTGGGGCACCTGGGTATCCGGTCATGCCGTCATCCGCGATCCCGAATCCGATCGGATCGTGGCTGTTTTTGGGATGGACGTGAGCGACCGCCTCTGGCGGTTTGCCATCGCCAGTTATCGCATGGTGGCTATCATCACCATCTTGGCCTTGTTCTGGGTCGTCCAGATCTTTTTCAGAGCCTGGTGGTCGACCCGCCGGTCGGCGGAAAAAGTGCGGGAGCAGGGGGTGCTCGTGCAAGGGGTCGCTGATGGTTTGCAGCGGCTGCTGACCGTCAGCGATTATAATGAAGCCATCCAGGCGGCCCTTGCCAGCCTGGGTCAAGCGGCAGGGGCCGATCGTATCTATATTTTTGAGCATCATCGCCATCCCTGCGCAGAGGGCTGGGCGATCAGCCAGCGTTTCGAGTGGACGAGAGACTCGATCCCACCACTGATCGACAATCAGGATTTGCAGAACTTCTCTTATGACGAGCACGGCCTCAACGACTGGTATGCCGCCTTTTGCACCGGGCAGCCGGTCAGCGGAACCTGCCGGACCTATTCGGAAGCGGAGCGGCAGCTGTTTCTTCCGCTGGGGATACAGTCCTTTTTGGCGGTGCCCATCTTCGCTGGCGGGATCTGCTGGGGATTCATCGGTTTTGACGACTGCAGCCGGGAGCGCCGCTGGACCGACTACGACAAGACGATTCTGGCCGCCATGGCTGCCGGCATCGGCGAATTTATCGAGCGCAAGCGGGTGCAAGATGAACTGGCGCGAACGCGCGATCAGGCATTAGAGGCTTCTCGGCTGAAATCGGAGTTTGTGGCCAACATGAGCCATGAGATCCGCACCCCCATGAACGCCATCATGGGGATGAACGAACTCCTGCTGGAAACGGACCTCGATGCACAGCAGCGCGATTTTGCCGTCATCGTTCGCGAATCGGCGGAGGGGTTGCTCCGGATCATCAACGACATCCTCGACTTTTCCAAGCTCGAAGCCGGTAAGATGACTATCGATGAGACAGAGTTTCGCCTGGTCGATACGGTCGAAACGATCGCCGACATGCTTTCGGTCGGGGCGAGAAAAAGGGGGTTGGCCCTGAGCACCTTCATCGATCCCGCCATCCCCGCTGTCCTGCGGGGAGACGAGGGGCGGTTGCGCCAAGTCCTCCTCAATCTGGGGGGCAATGCCGTCAAGTTTACGGAACAGGGCGGCGTGACAATCCTGATCACCCCTGACGATCCGCCAGGTGTCAGTCTGCTCCGCCTGCGTTTTGAAGTCATCGACACAGGTATCGGCTTATCGCCTGTGGCTCGGCAGCGCCTTTTTCAGCCCTTCACCCAGGCCGACGGCTCGACGACGCGCAAGTATGGCGGAACTGGCCTGGGCCTGTCCATTTCCCGCCGCATCATCGAGCTGATGGGTGGCGAGATCGGCGTGGAAAGCGAGTTCGGGCGTGGATCGACCTTCTGGTTTACCGTCCCTTTCACTGCCGTGGCGAAACCGGCGCCGCCGCCTGACGCGATCAAAGGAAAAAGAATGCTTGTTCTCGCTGGCGGCGGAACCGGCGTTACGACAGCCCGCTACGGCCAAGCCTGGGGTCTCTATTGCCGCTGCGTCGGCAGCGCAGACGAGGCGGCGCGCGCTGTTGCTGCGGCGGCGCAGGCGCCCTTTGACTTCATCATCATCGACGATGCGCTGCCGCTGGACAGCTCAATGGGTGACCTCCGCTGGATGTTGGAAGGTATCCCGGCGTCGAAATTGATCCTGCTGATCGCCATCGACGGTCGGGGGCGAGGAGAAGAGGCGCTGCGTGCCGGATTCTCGGCTTATCTTTTCAAACCGGTAAAAAGCTCCCAATTGGCGGCCTGCCTGGCCCGCCTATCGACCGAGGAAGCGGTAGAGAATCGGAAAGCTGAGGCGCTTGCAGTGAAGCGCGGCGCCCAGATGACGACAGAGGCGGTCCCGTTGCCGACAACTGAGGACATGCCAGCGAAGTCCGGCGCACTACCGGCGAACAGGGCCATGCCGCCAAGGCCCGGCGATTCCCAAGCAGACCTATCCCGACTTGATGGAGGCGAAATCCTCGTCGTCGAGGACAACCGCTCCAATCAGAAACTGCTCCTGTTGCTGTTGAAACAGCTCGGCTATCAGGGGTATTGCGTGTCTACAGGCCGGGAGGCGGTCGAAGCGGTGGCGCGCCATCCCTTTTCCCTGGTATTGATGGATTGTCAGATGCCCGACATGGACGGCTATGAGGCGGCTCAGGCCATCCGGCGCGCCGAGGCCGAAGGCGGGCGCCATCTGCCCATCATCGCCATGACGGCCAACGCCATGCAAGGGAACCGCGAACGTTGTCTAGCCGCTGGCATGGACGACTATACGGCCAAGCCGATCCGTCCTGAAACGTTGCGAGAGATCCTGAAGCGATGGATACCTCCCGACGAAGGAGAAATTCGGTACGCCGAGTGACAAATCTGTCTTCTGCGACTGCTTCCCGCCGCCGGGGGTGGTCTTTTCTTTCTTGAACGACAAAATGCTATTCCTTAACGTCAGCCGCGGGCAGAACCCTTGGTCTTTTAAGCTAACATTGCTGCAAACGAGAAAATATATAGTTTCACTTAAATTGACAGTTGTTCTTGCCATGGACTACAATGAGCATATGAAACACGACGAAAAATTCTGAATTCTCCAGGAAAAGATTACAAAGCAAGAAATTTGCTCTGGCAGTAATGCATGAGGTGATGCGATGTCATCCGCCGTCGAACAGGCGCCCGTTCAGATCAATCTTGCCTGGTGCAAGGCCTGCGGGATTTGTTACAACCTTTGTCCTACCAAAGTGTTGGGCGCTGACGAAATGGGAAAAGCCACCCTCGTCCAACCGAAAAAATGTACCAAGTGCAAGATCTGTGAAAATCATTGTCCCGATTTCGCCATTTCCGTCGCAGGGGGGAAGAAAGCTTGACCGCCATGTCCAACAAGGTCCGCTTGATGCAGGGCAACCAGGCCTGCGCCGAAGGCGCCATTTATGCTGGCCTCCGATTTTACGCCGGTTATCCTATCACCCCGTCGACAGAAATCGCGGAGATTCTGGCGGAACGGCTGCCCCAGGTAGGGGGGCGTTTCATCCAGATGGAAGATGAGATCGCGAGCATGGCCGCCATCATCGGCGGCGCCCTGACCGGTGTCAAGTCCATGACGGCCACCTCCGGTCCTGGTTTCTCCCTCAAGCAGGAAAACCTGGGCTACGGCATCCTCGCAGAGGTCCCTTGCGTTGTCGTCGACGTTCAACGGCTCGGTCCTTCCACGGGCGGACCGACGGCGCCCTCCCAGGGTGACGTGATGCAAGCCCGCTGGGGGACCCACGGCGACCATCCTGTCATCGCCATCTGCCCCAACTCGGTGCAGGAATGCTTCAACCTGACGGTAAAGGCCTTCAATCTGTCCGAACGCTTTCGTATCCCTGTCCTGTTCATGCTTGATGAGGTCATCGGTCACATGCGGGAACGGATGGTCATTCCAGCCCCCGGCGAATTAGAAGTGTTGGAACGGAAAAAGACCGACCTTCCGCCCGGACAGTATGTTGCCTATGCCCCTGTTGATGATACACTCGTTCCGCCTATGGCTAATTTCGGCGAAGGATACCGCTTCCACGTGACCGGCTTGCTCCATGACGAGACAGGGTTCCCCTCCAACAGTTCCTCCGTCGTCGGCGCCCATTTGGAGCGTTTGCACCGCAAGGTCGAGCGCGGTCTCGACGAGATCATCATGGTGGAAGAGATCGAGACAGAAGACGCCGATGTCGTCATCATCGCGTACGGCTGTGTGTCCCGTTCAGCGGCCCATGTTGTGCGGGAAGCGCGCTCCCAAGGGTTGCGGGTTGGCCTTTTGCGCCTGATCACCCTCTGGCCCTTCCCGGTGGACGCCGTCCGGCGTGTCGCCGAAGGCGCCCGGGCCATCGTCGTGGCGGAGATGAACCTTGGCCAGATGCTGGATGTGGTCAAGAGCGCTGTGGAAGGGCAGGTACCCGTCTATGGCGTCTGCCGGGCTGATGGAGAAATGATCGCTCCCGACACCATCCGGGAGAAGGTCGAGGAGGTTAAACAGCTCTTCTAAAATCGTAACAAAATGGATAAAATCGGAACTTTTTGTTCAGACTATTCGTCTAACTTCGTGAAGAGGATAGCACGGAGGTCTTTATCCATGAATCCATCGGTTTCTATTTCCAAAGCCAGTCTAATGCTCGGCGTTACCCCCCACTGAACTGAATGAAGAAATGGTAGAAGACTTGGTCTCCATCATCACGGGCTTTAGCGCCTGGATCTATGGCGCACGAGGCGGGCGAAAGATCAAACAAACCCTTGATCAATTGCAAAAAGAGGGTGTGCGGGAATGAAAATCACCGCTCGCGGCGAGATTCTGGCTCTCTCGGATGAAGCAAAAACCGCCGTAGACGATTTGATGCGGATCTTTTCATCGGCCATTCGCTACAGCTTTCAACGGCTGATCGAAGGCTCGATGAGCGTCGGCGACATCGAAAAGGATGTGGCTTCTCGCTACGGCCTCAACATCCGCCAAGCCAAGGACGCCGTGGAAGACGCCCGCCAAACACTTATTTCCCAACGAAAACTTCTCCCCGAGTACGTGAAGAATTATGCTAAAAAAGCCGAAGCCGTCGAGAAAAAACTCAAGCATGTGAAGTCCGAAAAAAAACGCAAGGCCCTTCTTTCCAAGCTCGCCAAGCGTCAGCGAAAACGAGATTATTATCAACAGTTTATCACCGCGAATACGATTCCTCCAGTCGTCTTTGGCGGCAAGAAAACCTTCCATCAGCGTTGTGCCGGAACCATTTCCATCGAAAAGTGGCGGGACAAACGCTCCAATCGCGTCTACGCTCGCGGCGATAAAACCAAGAAGGGCAATCCGAACCTTCGCATCCTCTATCACGACGAGAAACTTTTCTTGGAGATCAGCACCCTCGCCAAAACCCCGTCCGGTCGTTCGGTGAAAGTCACCGTTCCCCTTTACATCGCCCAAAAGAAGTCGAAGAAGACCGGAAGGGTCAACGGGCGCAACTACCGCCAGATGCTGATCGACTACCTCCACACGGGCGACGCCTACCAGGTTGAAATCCTTCGGCGAAAGGGCCGCTACTATGTGCATGTGACCTTTGACGAAGCGGCGGTTCGGGCCTACAAGGTCGAATACAAAGGGCATGCGGGCCTCGTCGGCATCGATACGAACCCGGACGGTTTTGCCCTCACCCATATCGACCGCACCGGAAACTACCGCCATCACACCGCTATCGCCCGGCATGAACTGACCTATGCCCGATCCAATCGACGAGAAAATCTGATTGGCGAGATGGTCAAGGAGGTCATTCAATACGCGAAGGATCGCCAATGCGGCGTGGCCTTTGAGGACTTGAAGTTCGAACACGACCAAGATAGCCAGCGTAAATTCTCGCGCATCCGGCACAACTTCATCTATCGCCAAATGCTCACGATGCTGGAAAGGGCCTGTATTCGAAACGGGATCGAGTATACGAAAGTGAAGCCCGCCTTTACGTCGAAGATCGGCTTGTACAAGTATACCCACCAGTATGGTCTGGACGTTCACCACGGCGCGGCCTTGGTCATTGCCCGAAGGGCCTATGGGATGAAAGAAAAAGTCCCGAGGCTCTTGCGGGAAAAACTCCTTCCGACGAAAAGTCCGTCTACCGAATGGAAACGATGGGCCATGATCCATCAGCGGATCGAAAAAGAAGCGAAAATCATCACGAAAGGAAGTGTAACGCCTGAGTTTTGGCGGTCACACCGGAAAGAGATCCTCGGACTAACCTAGAACTTGTAGCGTAACGTACATAATCGTCTTCGTACACGCGGTGAAAGGCGAAGACGAAGGTGTTTCTTTACGGATGGGGTAACACCCCTCATTGCGGCGGCCTCGGATGCCACGGCATTCGAGGCGATAGCAATATCCCGTGATGTACAAGTGATGGCTTGTATCCGAGGGGATCGAATCCTGTGAGATCTCCCGCGCTGGGGTAGTCGCCAGCGTGTCAAAACCAAAGCAAAGTCAGTTTGTTACGGTTTTGGAAACCAGGTACTATAAGTGTTTGCCGAAATCGAACAGTATTTCCGCACCAACCGACTCCCTCATATCTGGTGTCCCGGTTGCTCCAACGGCATCATCGTCAAGTCAATCGTGGAAGCCATCCAGAAGGCCGGCCTCGATCAGGATAAAACGGTCATCGTCTCCGGCATCGGTTGCTCCTCCCGGGCAACGGGATACCTGAACTTCGATACCCTTCATACCACTCATGGCCGCGCCATCGCCTTCGCTACCGGCGTTAAAATGGCCAATCCGGAATTGCACGTTTTCGTCATCACCGGTGACGGCGACTGCGCTTCTATCGGCGGCAACCACTTCATTCACGCTGCCCGGCGCAACATCAACTTAAACGTGATCCTCTTTAACAACAGCATCTACGGCATGACCGGCGGGCAGTATTCACCGATGAGCCCCATCGGGGCAAAAGGGACCACCGCTCCTTACGGGAATATCGAGCGCCCCTTCGACATCTGCAACCTGGCCATCGGCGCCGGCGCCACCTATGTGGCCCGCGGCAATTCCTTCCACACGCGCCAATTGACCGACATCATTTACGCCGGCATCACGAATAAAGGCTTCTCCTTCGTGGAGGCGCTCGCCGCCTGCCCCATCTACTACGGCCGCAAGAACAAGCAGGGCAGCGCTGCCGATATGCTCAAGTGGCAGAAAGACCATTGCCTGCCTAAGGAGGCGGCCGACCGGCTGCCCCCGGAAAAAAGAGAAGGCAAGATCCTGACGGGCATCCTCCACCACGTACCGGCTCCAGAGTATACGGAGCAGTACGAAAAAATCATCAACAGATTTAAGGAGGCCAACAGCAATGCGTGATAGTTGGGAAATCCGACTGGGCGGCACCGGCGGGCAAGGTCTGATCACCGGCGGGATCATTCTGGCCGAAGCGGCCATTTTAGATGGGAAGAACGCTGTTCAATCCCAGAGCTATGGTCCTGAGTCCCGTGGAGGTTCCTCCAAAGCCGAGGTCATCATTTCCGGTGACCGGATTGACTACATGAAGGTCAAGGAGGCTGACCTGCTGCTGGCCATGAGTCCGGAAGCGGCCAAGAAGTACATCGATGAGGTCAAGGAAGACGGCATCGTCATCCTCGACAGCACTTATGTCAAGAACTGCGAGCCTGCGAAGGGAAAGGTCTATCGGATCGATATCAGCCGTCTGGCCCGCCAGGACGTGGGTCGCGAAGTGGTGGCCAATATCGTCGCCCTGGCGGTTATCGTCGGCCTGACGGGCGTCGTCTCTCGGGAAGCCCTCGAAAAAGCTGTCCTTTCCCGCATCCCGAAAGGGACCGAGGAGATGAACAAGAAGGCGATTGCCGTCGGCTTTCAGGCGATCGAGGAAGCCTTGAACGCCGCTTAAGGTCATGGAAAGCGCATCCCGAGGATGGTACCATAACACCTTCATGCATGCCATCGTGTTCATCGGATAAGCAACAAGCAAAAATAAAAGCCCTGTGACCGCAGTGGAAGTGGTGACAGGGCTTTTTTGCGCATAAGCCGCTTTGGCTTGCCGGCGAGCCGGATACAGCCAAAACGGCAGGAGGGCTACCGGCGCCGGAGCGCCTCACGGATGTCGACGACGGCGTCGGTGATGGTCCGCAGTTCCCGAATGAACCAAGCGACCAGGCTGATATAGGCCACGACAGCAAAGTGGGCTGCGTTGGCGTGCATCCTCCGGAAGCCTGAACAGTGGTGCATGCGGTCACCTCCCAGGGTTAGCATGCCCCGGTAGGCGCTTTTTACGTGACCTAGTATGGACAATAATAGACCGTATTGTATCCGTCGACAGCGACCAGACGCATGGGGGTCGTAGCGTCCCATACCTTCTGTCGGGTCATCTGATCGAAGTCGAAGAGGTATAACTCGTAATTCGCCGATTCGCCGGCTGCAGCCCCTTCCGATCTGCTGTCGATCATGTAGAAGAGCTTGCCATCGCGGTTCCAGGCGTAGGTCAGGCGGGTGTCGACGGGGAGGCTGTGGATCTTGACTCGGCGCCAGCCGAAAAAGGATGAGATCTCCCGGTTGGCGGCGATGAGATCGAAACGGTCCCGACCTTTTTCCGCTGTCGCCGCGCCCACCGCCGGCTGGAACTGACGCATGATGATCAGCCGTTCATTAGGGGAAGCGCAGAGAAAACGGTTGGATTCGGCGCTGTCAAAGCTGGTGAGCCAGCGGATGCTGCTTTCCGAGTGGGGGCGCACCTCCCCTACGTGGTGACGACCTGTGTCGCTCCCGTTCGCCGTGACCTCTGTCTCCATGATGATCGTGGAGGGGTACTTCAGCCAAGCGACCGGGGCGACCGTTTTGCCGAGGTCGGTCATCTGCAGCATCTCCCGCGTCTCCGGCGAGTATCGGTAAATTTCGCAGCGTTCCGGCGAGGTGTATTGGCTAAAAATGAGGTAACTGCTGTCAGGGGACCAGCGCGGCGAGCGCAGGTCTGCCCCCATGCCGACGGGGGTGCGGTTCTGGCTTTTGACTTCATAGATGAAGAGGGGATTATCCAGGGCGATGTATTTGTCATCAGGGGACCAGACGGGCAGATTGGGACGCTTGTCCGACTGATGGATATTCTTCACGTCACCGTCATTGACACGCGCCAGGCTGATCGTGTAGGTGGCTGAACCGTCCCCTTTCGGGCGAGTGACCGTGCCGAAGGTGACCATGCTGTCGTCCGGGCTCCAGGCGATGGCCGGGAAGAATTCAGTCCCGTCCTCAGGAGAAAGCCGGTGCAGGCGGATCGCCTGGCGGGATTTCATATTGACCACGTAGAGGCCGTTGCGTGTGGTGAAGGCCATGCGCTCTTTTTTGTTGCTGAAAGTGATGCTGGACCACTGAACTTCGTCCTTGGCGGCGGACTCGCTTGACTTCTTCTCCGGGGTGGGTTTGACGTCACCCAAACCGGGTGTTCGCACCGTGTAGGAGGCGAGGGCTTGTTCGCATATTTCTCGTAGGTCAACGAAACGGTAACCGGCCGGCAGACCGTCCAGAGGAGGAAGGATTTTTGCTTCAACCCACTGGGTGTCCGGGCCCGGAACAATGCTGTCGGCAGTCGTAAGGGGAAAGCGCTTGTTCGAGGCGAGGTTGTAGGCGGCGAGGGTGACGACGAGCAGGGCGGCGATCAAGGGGATTCCCGGCTTAAGGCGTTTCATGGATGACCTCCTGGTGGTGATGGCCCACATTTTAGATTCTGTCTGGACCAGACTTGAATTAGACAAAAGCTACCGAATTCCTGCCGAAAAAAGTGAAACTTATGGCGCTTGTCCTTTTTCCTTTCCCCGGCACATATTGTGTAGGGGAACAATCAAGGGCAGATATTCAGAAAGGACAAATGATGTCCTTTGCGTCGGAGAAACCTGGAAAAGAAAGGGGCGGTAATCGAGATGGCCTCACTTTGGCACTGGAAGCCGGTATGGTTAGGCCTGCTGCGCGCAGCTGCAATTGTCGCGACGGGAATCGTGAGCACAAGCATCCTTGTATGGCGGCTATCAGGGCCCGTCTACTTTTTGAGTCCTTGGGTCTTGTTTCTACTTGGGTTGGCGGCGGTGGCTGGCGGATACCGCGCGGCCCGTGTAGCTGGCCGTCGAGGTTGGTTGCAGGGCCTCATTGTGGGGGCGCTGCTCGCGCTGTTCTGCATGGGCTTTTGGTCCTCGGCAGGGACTTACTCGGCGGCAACAGCCGGCGTCGACGCCTTTATTTTGACGACCCTAGGCGCAACCGGCGGCACGATCGGCGCTTATCGGATGAACAGGAGGCGTCCGAGCCAGGCGGGTCTGTGATCGGATAACCCCACCCATGTCCGCGCAATCTAGAGCATAGACGCCAAAGAGTTTTGGCAATATGGAGTAAAATGGAGGCGCGCATGGACTGGGCAATAATTGCAGGTATTCTCAATATTATCGTCATCAACGTCGTGTTGAGCGGCGACAATGCAGTCGTGATTGCGCTGGCCAGTAAAGGTCTGCCGGTGGAGTATCGCAGAAAGGCGATCTTCTGGGGGGCCGGGCTGGCCGTTGTGCTCCGGGTCGTGCTTACTTTTATCGTGGCGCAGTTGTTGAGGATTCCCCTGATCCAGTTGACAGGCGGACTGCTCCTTGCCTGGATCGCACTCAAACTGCTCTACCCTGAGAAAGAGATTGATGAGGTAAAAAATGTTAGTGATGACTTCAAAAAAGTACTGATCACGATCCTTGGCGCAGACCTGTTGATGAGTCTCGACAACGTCCTCGCCGTCGCAGGGGCATCGCAAGGAAATATCTATCTGCTTATTTTCGGTCTTGTTCTGAGCATTCCCGTTGTCTTGGCAGGCAGCACCTTTTTGTCCAGTCTCCTTTCTCGGTACACCTGGCTGGTTTATGTCGGTTCGGGAATCCTCGCATGGACAGCAGGAAAGATGATCGTTGGAGATAAGAGTGTCGAGTCTATCCGTGAACGCATTCCCCTGTCCGATTTTCTAGTGCCACTTGCAGTCACAGCGATCGTCATCCTGTTCGGCAAACGTATCAGGGACAGGATGATTGCGGAGGGAAAATGATCGTCCACTGCCTCAGTCGACTATTGCTCTCCGAAATGCTGATTCATCTTGAATAAGGCGGAATAAGGGAAGGCTGCTTCTCATTTTGAAGCAGCCTTGCTGTTTTGACCATTTTGCGCAATGCCGGGCATCGTTAAAGCCTTATAATCCGAGTCCGGACAGCACCTTGCGCAGTTCGCCGGCGCTGTGGCGCAACAATGTCTCCTCCTGCTCGCTCAGAGGGAGGTCGAGGATCCTTTCCCGGCCGCTGGCGCAGACGAGGCTGGGCAGGCTGAGACAAACATCGCGAATCCCATAGTCGCCTTCAATGAGGCTGGAGATGGTCAGCACCGAGTGTTCGTCCCGCAAGATGGCCTCACAGATGCGCCGGACAGCGAGGGCGATGGCGTAGTAGGTGGCGCCTTTGCGCTCAATGATGTGGTAGGCGGCCGTTTTTGTTTCTTCAAAGAGGGCTTGCCGGTCGAGGGGGGCCTTGCCGAAGAAGTCGATATGCTCCAGGTCTGCGCCGGCAATATTCGCCAGGCTCCAGAGCGGCACCTCCGTATCGCCGTGTTCGCCGGCGATGTAGGCATGGACATTGCGCACGTCGACGCCGAAATGACGGCTCAGGGTGTAGCGGAGGCGGGAACTGTCGAGTACAGTGCCGGAGCCGATCACCTGCCGCGGGGGCAGGCCGCTGATTTTGAGGGCCCCATAGGTCAGGATGTCGACGGGGTTCGCCACCATCAACAAAATGGCGTCAGGGCAGTGTTTCATCAGTTCGGGGATGGCTTGTTTGAGGATGGCCGTATTTTTCTCGGCCAGGTCCAGCCGCGTTTCTCCTGGTTTCTGGTTGGCACCGGCGGTGAAGATGACGATGCGCGAACCCTTGCAGTCGCTGTAATCGCCGGACACCACCTCGACGGGGCTGACAAAGGAGACGCCGTGGTTTAAGTCCATGGCTTCCCCTTCGGCCTTCTTTTTGTTGATATCTACAAGCACCAGTTCCGAGACTGTTGAGGCGCTGAGGAGCCCGAAGGCGGTGGCTGCCCCCACGTTGCCTGTTCCGATGATGGAGACACGAACATCCATAGAAAAGCTCACCTCGGGCCTAGTATGCCCGGTTGGAAATACGCAACTCTGTAAGTCCTTTGACAAGCAGGGTGAGTGTTTCGTTGACCGGGGTGGCGACACCCCATTGGCGGCCCAAGCGCGCCACTGCACCGTTGATGGCATCGATTTCAGTGACCCGCCCGCGCTCCATGTCCCGGAGCATGCTGGAACGGTTGGTCGCTGTCGCGGTGGCGACAGCCTTCGCCCGACCTACCGGATCGGCGGTGACGGTCACGCCGGCCGCCGCCGCCACCGCTGCCGCCTCGGCAACAGCCGCCTCCAAGACACTTGTCAGCGCTGGTGCGTCCAGGATCTTTCCATTAGGGATGCCGGCGATGGCTGTCAGGGCGTTGATGCCCACGTTGACGAGCAGTTTCTCCCAGAGCAGGCTGGTCACATTGTCGCTGACTGCCGCGTTCAGCCCGGCCCGGTTGAAGCACGCTGCGATCTTTTCCACACGGGACGAGCGAATGCCCTCCGGTTCTCCCAAGTGGGTTTGCCCTCGACCGGTCAGACGGACATAACCGGGTTCGACGAAGAGGGCGCCGAAGGAGCTGGTTCCCACCAGCACCCGTTCGGCGCCCCAGCGTTCAGCCAGGATCTCGGCATTGCCCAAGCCGTTTTGCAGGGTGAGCAGGGAGGTGTGCGGGGCCAGAAGCGGCCCTAACCCCTCTGCAGCTGCCGCCGTGTCGGTCGCCTTGACCAGAACGATCACCAGATCAGCCGGACCGGCTTCTTCGAGGCAGGTCGTGGCGCGCAGGGGGATCAGCGACGGCTCCTCTGACTTTTCTAAATCCTCGAGGCGGAGGCCAGCTTTATTGAGGCGCTGCACATGGTCGGCCTTGCGGTCGATAAGGGTCACATCAGCGCCGGAGCGGGCCAGCAGACCACCGTAGAGGCAGCCCATGGCTCCGGCGCCCAGCACGGCGATGCGCATCAATAGAGCCCTTTCATTTCATCGTCCATGCCGAAGCTGTGTTCTGGACCGGGAAAGACGCCGTCGGCCACCTCTCGGGCGTAATCGTTGAGAGCCGCCCGGATGGCGGGGCCGGTCTGGGCATACTGTTTGACGAACTTGGGGACGAAACGATCATAGATGCCAAGCAGATCCTGGATCACGAGGACCTGACCGTTACAGTAAGGGCCTGCGCCAATGCCGATCGTTGGGATAGAGAGGCTGGCGGTGATCGTTCGGGCCAGGCCGGCAGGGACGCATTCGATGACAATGCTGAAAGCGCCGGCCGATTCTAAGGCGAGGGCGTCTTCTAGCAGCTGCTGGGCCGCGTCTTCCGTCTTGCCTTGGACCTTGAAGCCGCCCAGTTGGGCCGCTGTCTGCGGTGTCAAGCCGATGTGGCCCATGACGGGGATGCCGGCGTCGACGAGGGCGCGCACCGTCGGAGCCATTCGCGTTCCCCCTTCTACCTTGACGGCTTCGATGCCGCTCTCTTTGAGCATGCGGTTGGCGTTGCGTATGGCGTCCTCTTTGGAGACATTGTAGGAGCCGAAAGGCATATCCGCCACGACCAGGGTGTTTGGGGCGCCGCGGACGACAGGTTTGCAGTGATGGATCATCTCATCGAGGGTGACCGGCACGGTGCTGTCATAGCCCAGGACAACCATCCCCAGGGAATCGCCGACCAAGATGATCTCAATTTCACTCTCATCGACGAGGCGGGCGAAGGGGTAGTCATAGGCGGTGATCATGCGGAGGCGTTTTCCTTGCTTTTTCATCTCTTTGCACTGGGGCAGGGTGATCTTCTTGGCCAAAACAATTCCTCCTGTTTGGTACTGATATGGGAGAGTAGGAAGATGGGTGGATACAACGGGGTTTTCCCTAGGGGCGCCGTTGGCGCGCCAAAATGCGCTGCCGCCCTGATGGGTGGTCAGCCGCTTTCTACCTCTCCTCGCCAGCTGCCCATGCCGCCGCGGAAGTTTTTCACGCCCGCGAAGCCCTGTTTTTGCAGTGTCTGGACGGCCATTCGGCTGCGCATGCCGCTGGCGCAGATGACGACGATCTGTTTATTTCGGTGCGGCTCCAGTTCGGCCAGGCGCTGTTTCAGTTCTTGCAAGGGGATGTTGATAGCGCCAGCCGGCCGGCGCTTTTCATATTCCCGAGCGGTCCGCACGTCGAGCAGGAGCGATTGTTCCCGGTCAGCCAGGATGCGCAGGGCCTCTTCATAGCCGATATCCGAGTCGCTGCCGAAAAAGTAGCGGGCTGCCAACCGGATCATGATCGCGCCGATGGCGGCGGTTGCAATCATCTCTATGAAATCCATCGGGGCTCCCCCTGTCTGTTTAGTATTTTTCCTTTTTTGCTCCCGCTGATTTCTTATTTTTTATTGACCCGCCCCAATCTCCTCCATTTTCTCCCTCGAGTGGATTGAATCGTCGAAAAACCGGGGATATAATGGTAACGCTACGGGGAAAGGGGTTGGAAATGGGATGAATGAAGAAATTCGTGTCGAATATTTGCGAATTGAGATCTTGGAAAAAGTTTTCAACGATGTGGGCGAGTATGTAGGCAAATGCAGCCATGAGGCAGGCGGCTTGTTGCTGGGCAATGTCTATTTCCAGGAGCGCTCAGGCATCCTGGGGGCGCTTGTCCGTGTGGAAACCTTCCTGCCGGCGCTGCACGCCGAGCCGGTGCATACGAGCCTGAAATTGACTCAGGCCGACTGGGAGGAGTGGGAGCGCTTGCGCAAGCTGGCGCCCAAACTGCAGGTGCTGGGTTGGGTCCACAGTCATCTCGGCTGCGGCCTTTTCTTCTCCGGGCAAGATCTGACCATTCAACAGGAGCATTTCTCCCGCCCTTGGCACATCGGCTGGGTCGTCGATCCCCATTCCGGCACCCATGGCTTTTACCGGTGGCGCAAAGGCGCCATGGTTTCCACAGAGGACTGGCAAGCGATCCAGGTCACCCGTTCCGCCCGCTCCCAACCGGTGCCGCTGTACTCTCGTTCGTCGCCGGCTGGCAAAAATCCTTCTCCTTCCAGCCCCGCTCACGCCGATTATCCCGCGCCATCAAAGGCAACGCCGACCAGCGCTGCCTCATCGAGCAATGCGCCATCCGCACCGGGCGTTGTGGAGACCGGTTACACACAATCTAGATACGACCCGATTGAGAATACAGCCCGCCTCGTGATCGCCGATCCCGATGTAGAGCAGGATAGCGCCGCCGAAAAAGGAAAACCTGTCTTTATCATCAATGATACGGCCGCCGGATCGGCCATGCCCACCTTCTCTAATGATCGGCTGCGCGGTTCGCGGGACCCGCTGAAAGATACACCGCCAGAGGCGCGAATTCGCTCGTACCGGAGGGAGCCTTCCTGGAAAGGGGCGGCGATGACTTTTGGCATGGGCCTCCTGATCTTCCTGGCCGCCGCCTTGGTGACTGTAGGCGTATACACACTGTGGTGGAAATAGCATGTCAGCGTCTCGATGAAGTTCGGACGTTTGTGAATTATCGAACAAAAAAACCTATGCAGGAATTCTGTCAGGATCGAACGAATACCCACCGAACGTGATTGTTGACGGACGCGGAAGATCAGCAGAACAGATCTAACCGCCGGGACAAAGCATAACCATTACCGCACAGGTAGCGCATAAGGTGTATGATCGGACGCCCCACCGGGTGAAAGGCCGGCCAGATTTGATCCCCTTTTGACAAAATGAGTACAGGTGGTGCATGATTCCATGATCGACCAGATTCCTGCCCTGCTCGCCGGCGAGCGACGGGTGGCGGCCAAGATGATCACCCTCGTGGAGAACGGCGGACCTGAGAAACAGGAACTGCTGAAAGCCCTCCATCCCTATACAGGCAAGGCCTACATCGTCGGCATCACCGGCTCGCCCGGCGCCGGCAAGTCGAGCCTGACAGATCGCCTGATCTCCGGCCTGCGCAAGCAGGGCAAGAAGGTCGGTGTTGTCGCCGTCGACCCGACAAGTCCCTTTACCGGCGGCGCGATCCTCGGTGATCGCATCCGCATGAATGAGCATTATATGGACAAGGAAGTCTTTATCCGCTCCATGGGCACCCGGGGTAGCCTGGGCGGCTTGGCCCGGGCGACGAAGGAGGTGCTCAAGGTACTCGATGTCTTCGGCTGCGACTACATCCTCGTCGAAACAGTCGGCGTCGGTCAGTCCGAATTGGAGATCATGACGGCCGCCGACACGACCGTCGTCGTGCTCACCCCCGGCGCCGGCGACTCGATCCAGGCTATCAAGGCTGGCATCATGGAGATCGCCGATGTCTTCGCCGTCAACAAGGCCGACCTGGAAGGGGCAGACCGCGTCGTCACCGAGATCGAGGTCATGCTCGATCTGGGCGCCCGCACCCGCCCCGGCGCTGCTCAGCAGTGGCGTCCTCCCGTTGTCCGGACGGTGGCCATGCGCGACAGTGGCATTGATCAACTGCTGGCGGCGATTCAGAAGCACCGCGATCATCTGGAGACGACAGGCAAGCTCGCCGACGAACGCAAACAGCGCATCAAGCTGGAACTGCGGGAAGTGATCGAGCATCACATCAAGGACCTGATCCGGAATAAGGTGGAAAAAACAGGCGAGTGGGATCGCATCCTTGACGAGGTGATCCAGCGCACCCTCGACCCGCACACGGCGGCGGAACAGGTGCTGGCGAACTTGACAAAGTAACACAAAATCCCTAACATAAAGGGCAGATCCATCGGGTGAAAACGTCGATGGGGAGGAGTACACCGTTATAAACCCTGCAGAGAGGCGACCCGGGTGTTATCCCCTGGCTGGAAGGTCGCTGGGTGGCGCGGTGGAAGTCGCCCCGGAGTGCCAAGCGGCCGGTTGGACCCGTTATCGTCCCCCAAGAGCGCTTTTTCGGCTGCCTTCACCGGCGGTCGGAAGAACAAAGGTGGTACCGCGGAGCACTCCGTCCTTTGCCGGACGGGGTGCTTTTTGTTTTTGAATCCCGGGGAGCTTCTCCCGGGGGGAATGGGCAGTCATTCGCTGCCGACCGATGGGAATAGGACGGGAGGAATGAAATCAAGTGAGCGAAGCGACAACTTCCGGTTTATCCAAAACCTACGATCCGAAACAGGTGGAGTCGAAATGGTATGCATGGTGGAGTGAGAAAGGTTATTTTACGGCTGACGTACAAAGCGGCGGCAAAGCCTTTTCTGTTGTCATGCCGCCGCCGAACGTGACCGGTAGCCTACACCTGGGCCACGCCATGGACAACACCCTCCAGGACATCCTCTCCCGTTTCAAGCGGATGCAGGGTTATCACGTGCTCTGGGTTCCCGGCACGGACCATGCCGGCATCGCCACCCAGGCCAAGGTGGAAGAGGCCCTGGCAAAAGAAGGTCTCTCCAAGTATGACCTGGGACGGGAGGCCTTTCTGGAGAGGGTCTGGGACTGGAAGCACCAGTACGGCACACGCATCACGACGCAACTGCGCACCTTGGGAACCTCCTGTGACTGGACCCGCGAGCGTTTCACCATGGACGAGGGTTGTTCCGAGGCGGTCCAGGAGGTCTTCATCCGTCTCTATGAAAAAGGTTTGATCTATCGGGGCAACCGGATCATCAACTGGTGTCCCAAGTGCCAGACGACCATCTCCGATATCGAGGTGGAGCATGAGGAGCGCGGCGGCCATCTCTGGCACATCCGCTATCCCGTTCAGGATGGCGATGGGGAGGTGGTCGTGGCAACGACCCGTCCGGAGACGATGCTCGGCGACACGGCAGTGGCCGTCCACCCTGACGATGACCGCTACAAGCACCTGATCGGCAAGATGGTCATCCTGCCCATCCTCAACCGGGCTATTCCCGTCATCGCCGACGCCTATGTAGACCCCGCCTTTGGCACCGGCGTCGTCAAGATCACCCCGGCTCATGACCCGAACGACTTCGAGGTGGCCTTACGTCACAACCTGCCCCAGATCACTGTAATGACGAAGGAAGCGGTCATGAACGAGGAAGCCGGCCCCTATGTCGGACAGGACCGCTACGAATGCCGCAAGCGTATCGTCAAGGATCTGGAGGCCAAGGGCTTTCTCGTCAAGGTGAACGACCATGTCCACGCCGTCGGCCAGTGCTACCGCTGTGACACCGTCGTCGAACCAATGGTGTCGCCTCAGTGGTTCGTCCGCATGAAGCCCCTGGCAGAACCGGCCATGGAGGTCGTCAAGAACGGTCGGCTCAAGTTCGTGCCGGAGCGGTTCACCAAGATCTACCTGGGCTGGCTGGAAAACATCCGCGACTGGTGCATCTCGCGGCAACTCTGGTGGGGCCATCGCATCCCTGTCTGGTACTGTGACGACTGTGACTATATCTATTGCGGCCGCGCCGAGGAACTGCCCGAGGTCTGCCCCAAATGCGGCGCCAGCCACTTCGAGCAGGATCCCGATGTGCTTGATACCTGGTTCTCCTCCGGTCTCTGGCCCTTCTCGACGCTCGGCTGGCCGGAAAAGACGCCGGAGTTGGTCAAGTATTACCCTACATCGGTCCTCGTCACCGGCCGGGATATCATCTTCTTCTGGGTGGCCCGCATGGTCTTCATGGGCCTCGAGTTCATGGGCGACGTACCCTTCCGGGAGGTTTTCATCCACGGCCTGATCCTGGATGCCCAGGGCCGCAAGATGTCTAAGTCCCTCGGCAACGGTGTCGACCCCATCGAGATCATCGACCAGTACGGCGCCGATACGCTGCGCTTCATGCTCGTCACCGGCAACACGCCCGGCAATGATATCCGTTTCCATTTTGAACGTCTGGAAGGGATCCGCAACTTTGCCAACAAGATCTGGAACGCCTCCCGCTTCGTCCTGATGAACCTGGAGGGCTTTGCGATCCATCAGCCTTGGGGTGAGCTGACCCTGGCCGACCGCTGGATCCTCTCGCGCTACAACCGCTTGATCGGCGAGACGACGGCGGCGCTGGAACGGTACGACCTGGGCGAGGCGGCCCGTCTGCTCTATGAATTCCTCTGGAATGAGTACTGCGACTGGTACATCGAACTGGCCAAACCGCGCCTGTACGGCAAGGAGGTGGGCGTCGCTGACGCAGCTGCTTCCCGTCAGACGGCCCAGCAGGTGCTCACCTACGTGTTGCGCGGCACCCTGCAACTGCTCCATCCCTTCATGCCCTTCTTGACGGAAGAGATCTGGCAGCAACTGCCCCACCACGGCGAATCGATCATGGTGGCGCCCTGGCCGGAAGCGGAGCCGGAGCGCATCAACTCCTCCATTGAGGAAGAGATGGCTCTGGTCATGGATGTCATCCGCGCTATCCGCAACATCCGGGCGGAGATGAACGTGGCGCCGGGCAAGCGTGCCGAGGTGATCCTGGTTTGCGGCAACGAAAAGCAGCGCCGGGTCCTCACCCAGGGCGCCGCCTACATCGTCAACCTGGCCGGCGCCTCTCAGGTGGCGATTGAAGGGATCGGCTACGGCCAGTCCGAGGGGGCGGCGACGGCCATCGTCGGCGATACGGCCATCTACCTGCCGTTGAAAGGGCTCATCGACCTGACCAAGGAGATCGACCGCTTGACCAAGGAACTGCGAGCCGTTGAGGACGAGGTCCGCCGCCTCGGCAGCAAATTGAACAACGCCGGCTTTGTGGCCAAAGCGCCAGCTGAGGTGGTCGCCAAGGAGCGCGAGAAGGAAGGGGAGGCTCTCCGCAAAAAGGCTGCCCTGGAGGAGCGCCTGCGCACCCTCACATCGCTGGGGAATTAAATGAATCGGAAGGCGAAGGATGTTTCTTATGATGACGCGCTGGCCTATTTGAAAGACCTGACCAAGTTCGGCTTCAACTTCGGCCTTGGCCGCATCACCGAGCTGCTGCGTCGCCTCGGCGAGCCGCACCGCAAAAAGCGCCCCGCCTTCATTCATATCGGAGGCACCAACGGCAAGGGATCCACCTCCGTGATGACCGCCGCCGTGCTGCAGGCCGCTGGCCATCGCGTGGGTTTGTTCACGTCGCCCCACCTGCACTGTTACACCGAGCGGACTCGCATCAACGGCAAACCCATCCCGAAGGAGACGATGGCGGCGTTGATCGCTGAACTGCGGCCCCACCTGGAGGCGATGGTCGCCGGAGGGTTTGAGCACCCCACCGAGTTTGAGGTCTGGACGGCTCTATCGTTGCTCTATTTCGCCCGTGAAGCCGTCGATGTGGTCGTCTTGGAGGTGGGTCTCGGTGGATCTATCGATTCGACGAACGTAGTGACACCCATCGTCGCCTGCATCACCAATGTTTCCTTCGATCACATGGACTACCTGGGGACGACGCTGCCGGAGATCGCTGCCGTCAAAGCAGGGATCGTCAAAGCAGGTGTCCCGCTGGTGACGGCCAGCGACGATGCTGCTGTCTTGGCGGTGCTTCGGGAAAAAGCGCAGCGCCTTGGCGCGCCGATCATCCAGGTCCTTCGCCAGGGGCCGAGACTGCCGAGTGCCACTCCCGTCAGATGGTATCCTGTAACTGCGAGGAGGGCAGGGATCCTTGTCGAGGGCCGCTTCGGCATCTACGGTCCCCTCACACCGCCCTTGTCTGGCAGGCACCAACAGGCGAATCTGGCGACTGCCGTGGCTGTCTTGGAAGCAGCAAAGGAAAAGGGGTTTGATTGGCGCGCTGACCACCTGGAAGCGGGGTTAGGCCAGGTTAGCTGGCCCGGTCGTCTAGAGAGGATCGGCCCCTTCCTGCTCGACGGCGCTCACAATGTGGCCGGCGCCCTTTCCTTGGCCGCTGCGCTTCGGGAGGAAGGAGCGGGGAAGTATGTCTTCGTCCTGGGCATGCTGGCTGACAAAGAGCGGGAACGGGTCGTCGACATCCTGGCCCCCCTGGCTAAGGCCATCATCGTCACAAGGCCCAACAGCCCTCGCGCCGGCGAGTGGCAGGCATTGGCGTCCCTGGCGGCTCGCCGTTGTGACAGCGTCACTGTCGTGTCTGACATCGGCGAAGCGTTGGAGATGGCCCGGCTGTCAGCACAGGATCCTGAAAAGGCGGATGGGGAAGGACATGCTCCGATCGTCGTCACCGGTTCCCTATACATGGTGGCAGAGGCGCGAGGAATCATCCTTTCCTGCGAAAATGATCGAATATTAGACGAAAAATGAGATGGTGGCTTCACCATCTCATTTTCTGCTGATATAATGGTTAGGGTGTGCGCGTAAAGAATAGGTTATGGATGTTAGCATTTCGTAAAAAACAGGAAGAAGGGTTTTAAAAACATGCTGCTGTCATTGAAGCCCCGGGAAGACAAGTTCTTCACGCTCCTGGAACAAAGTGCCCGCATCGTTCATCGCGGGTCGACCGTCTTCCAATCGCTGATGAAGGATTATCAACTCCTTTCGGTCAAGATGGCCGAGATCACCGAGGTCGAACATGAGGGTGATGACATCACCGCCAACATCTCCGACCAGTTGAACGCCACCTTCATCACGCCTATCGATCGAGAAGACATCTACACCTTGAGCAACCGGCTGGATGACATCCTCGATAACATTCACGGAACCATTGAACGCATGCATCTCTATCAGACAGGCGAACCCTCCGAAGATCTGGTCGTGCTTGTCAACGTGCTGGCCGAGTCGACCTGCCTGCTCGTCACCGCCTTTGAATTGATGCGCCACATCCGCAAGGAAAAGGAGAAGATCATTGAAACCTGTGCTCGTATCAAGCAGTGTGAGAGCGACGGCGACCGCATCTACCGGCGCGGCATGGCGAAGCTTTTCGATGAGATCAATGAACCCATCGAATTGATCAAGTGGAAAGAGATCTGGGAACGGGTCGAAGACGCCATTGACAACTGCGAGCACGTCGCCAAGATCGTCAAAGGAGTCGCCCTCAAGAATGCCTAATATTGAAGCTGTCGTCTTTGCCGTCGTCTTTTTGGCCCTTGCTTTTGACTATATCAACGGCTTTCACGATACGGCCAACGCCGTCGCTACATCGGTCTCCACACGGGCCATCGCCCCGAATCACGCCGTTATGCTGGCGGCGGTGATGAACTTCGTCGGCGCTCTCTCGGGTACTGCTGTGGCGAAGACCATCGGCTCCGATATTGCCAATCCGGCCGCCGTCACCCTGTCGGTCATTCTGGCCGCCCTGGTCGGGGCTATCTTCTGGAACCTCCTCACCTGGTATTACGGTATTCCTTCATCCAGCTCCCATGCATTGATCGGCGGCGTCATCGGCGCCGTTGTGGCCGGACAAGGGCTCGCCGCTTTGAAGTGGGCCGGCGTCAAGAAGATCGTCTTCATCCTCATCGCCTCGCCGATCATCGGCCTTGTCGTCGGCTTTTTCATGATGAATGCCCTCTGGTGGTTGTCGCGCAAACAGACGCCAGGTCGGGTCAATCAGCGCTACCTGCGCCTGCAAATCCTGGCCGCGACGGCGGCCGCCTTTTCCCATGGATCTAACGATGCCCAGAAGTCTATGGGCATCATCACCATGGCTCTTTTCAGTACCGGCATGATCGCCACTTTTGAAGTACCCAAGTGGACCATCTTCGCCTGCGCCCTGGCCATGGCCCTTGGCACGGCTGTCGGTGGCTGGAAAATCATCCGCACCATGGGCGGACGCATCGTTAAACTGGAGCCTATCAACGGCTTTGCCGCCGACCTCAGCTCTGCTATGGTGATTTACGGCGCTTCGCTTTTTGGCATGCCGGTCAGTACCACACATGTTGTATCTTCGTGTATAATGGGGGTAGGCTCGGCCAAACGCATTTCTGCCGTCCGTTGGGTCGTAGCCAAGCGTATCGTAACCGCCTGGATTTTTACGATACCGGCGTCGGCCGCCGTAGCGGCCTTGTTTTACGTAGCGATCCATCGGTTAATCGGTATCTAGAAGGAAGGGATTTGGCGTGAAAACCCTGAAAATCCCCGAAGCCACAATCATCCGCTTGTCCATGTATTCCCGCTATCTGAGCCAAGTGGAAGAGCGGGGCGTGCAAATGATTTCTTCGGGAGAGATCGCCGAGGGGGTGGGAGTCAGTCCCGCCCATGTCCGCAAGGATCTGGCCTATTTCGGGGAATTCGGCACACGCGGCGTCGGCTACAATGTTGACGAACTGCAACACCACATTTTGAATATCCTCCGTCTGAACCGGGAATGGCGCGTGGTCATCGTCGGCGCCGGTCATCTCGGCTCTGCCCTCGCCATGTACAGGGGCTTTGGGGAGCGCGGTTTCCACTTGGTTGGGATCTTTGACAGTGACCCGGCCAAGATCGGCAAAAAGTATGACGACATCGCCGTGCAGCCCATCGAGGAACTGGCCCAGACGGTCAAGGAAAAGCAGGTAGGCATCGGCATTATCACCGTGCCGGCCACGGTGGCCCAGGAGGTGGCCGACATCCTCGTCAACTCCGGCGTGGACGCGCTCTTGAACTTCGCCCCTTGTGTCTTGAACCTCCCGCCTAGGGTTGAGCTGCGCAATGTGGACCTGTCGGTGAACCTGGAGGTTTTGACCTTCCATCTTGGGTCGCGGAGGAAGCAGTAAGCGGATAACCTGTTGTTTTGCATAGCTTATCTTTTTGAATCCTTATTGCTAAGGTTATTTTCATCAGCTGTTTATAAGAGAAGAAGCAACCCTCGTTTATTCCCTTGACTGGTGGAATGAGCGAGGGTTTTTTTCATGAAATAGTTCGGCAGATGCCACACTATCCATTGGATAGATCGTCTAAAGGGGGCCTGCTACGTGTCCGACCCATATGCCAAAGGGATGCTCCGCGTTCACCCCTACGCCAAGAAAAAAGATGTCGTCGGCGAACTGGTAGCGATCCTGGAAGGGAAGCTTGAGAATCGGGGTTTGCAACTGATCAAACCCATCTCACGAGCCCTAGCTGAGGACGAGATCCACGAGATCATCGTCACCGACGAGACCGATGCCGGTCCGGGGAAACAGGTCAATCGCATCGCCTATCTCGCTTTTTTCGAGGTCAAGGGGGGTGGCGTCATCGTCGCCGGCGATCCGGTTTTTTTAAAAGGCAAGCTTCTCGGCCATATCGCCGGTTTCGACGAGACCCACATGCCCAACCACATCAACATCGTCATCAAATCAGAGGAGCGCCAGTCGGGCGTGTCCATAGGCGCTGAGATCGGCCAGCAACTGCTGATCAAAAGCCCCGATTAAGAAAAAATCCTTTTCCGAAAAGAACCTCTAAAACACGATCTCTAGCGCCCTCTAATGACCTTTACATGGAAAAATGAACCAGACTACTCAAGTCCCTCTAGAAGATCAAGTAACCATAAGCTCAGCCGCCCTATCAAACACCTCACCGCCTGATCAAATGCTGAAAAAGCACATGATTTTCCCTGCCTCGGTGAAACTAATGATGAGGTTCAAGCCATTCGCACATTCAGGAGGTGAAGGGATGTCCGTAGAAGCGAAACTGCAGGAGCTGGGGCTCACGCTGCCGGAAGCGCCCAAGCCGGTAGCCGCCTACGTGCCGTCCGTCAAGGCCGGTGATTTCGTCTACACGTCAGGGCAGATCCCCTTTGTCAACGGTGAGTTGAAATACAAAGGCAAGGTGGGCAAGGACCTGACGCCGGAAAAGGCTTATGAAGCAGCCAAGGTCTGTTGCCTCAACTGCCTTGGCGTGATCAAAGGGCAGGTGGGCGATCTCAATCAGGTCAAAAAGATCGTCAAGGTGACCGGCTTCGTCAACAGCGCACCCGGTTTTCAGGGCCAGCCCGGCGTCATCAACGGCGCCTCGGAACTGCTGGGCCAAGTCTTCGGCGACAAAGGACAGCACGCCCGCTCGGCTGTTGGGGTGAACGAACTGCCCCTTGACGCCGCTGTGGAAGTGGAGATGATCGTCCAGGTTTAAGGCTTGTAGGCTACATGAGTCATGTACCCAACCGCTTACAGCGAAAGGATCCGAAGTGAGCCATCTACACCTTTGAGTTCCGGCCAAAGCCCATGAGAGACAAGGAGGATCCGGAATTGACGACAACCCTGAAATATAAGTACCAACTGTACCGCCATCTCCAGGCCAGCATCCCCCAGATCTACGCTGAAGCCAAGAAAGCGGCCGATGAGATCGGCATTCCGCCCAACTTACGCGGCAAGTTTGGCCTCACCGGCGCCATCTCAGGTTGCCCGGCACCCCTGCGCCGCGATATCGCCGAGGCGACTGAAAAGGGCGGCAAAGAGGTTATTCCGCTGGCCAAGCTCGTCGACGAACTGCGAGAGATCGTCAAGGATGTCTACGGCGACGAGTGGGAACCGGTGCCGACGAGCACCTGCGAAGCGGCCCTCTGGCTGTGCTTTGACACCCTGATGACGCCGCCCAACCTGGGTCGCGGCGATAACTACCGCGCCCGCTACATCTGCCCCTATGAAAAGCACATGCACCACCAGGCCGCTTACGGGCGACCTTTCCCGCCCAAGTATAAGGACATCTACGCTGACCGCGGCACCACCGCCGGCGAGCTTGGCTTCTACGGCAAACGGCAGAACAACCTCGACACGGTCATCGTGCCTCTCGTCGGCGCCCAGTATCCGGTCCATGGCATCAAAGCTCATCCCGTTCCGCTGCTCACCGAGGTTGACCCTGAGGCGTCCATCGAACAGATGGCCCTCGCCGCTGAGGTGCATGCCCCCTTCTTGACCGGCTTTGCCTCTCTCGGCTATGACACCCCTGGTTACGGCTACGGCGTCAAGGACGAAGACGGCGCGCCCTTGCTGATGAAGCGCATCGGCGAACTGGCCCGCGAGTATAACGTACCGTACCTGATCGACAACGCCTGGGGCATCCCCTTCATCGGCACCGATCCCCGCAAGGTGAATGCCGATCTGATCACCTACGCCATGGACAAAGCCTCCGGCGCCGCCACCTCGGGCTTGGTCATCGGTCGAGAGGATGTGATGACCCCTATCCGCCGGGCCATGGGCATGCACGGCGACCGTTGGGGAACGACAGCCTCCTACGGCAAAGCGGCCTATGTCACCTTCGACCCCGGCAAAGAGGCCCTGCTCAGCCAAGTGCAAACCTTGCGGGTGCTGCGGGACAAGCCGGAGATCCTCACCAAGCCTGTCGACGACCTGGAGCGGATCGTCAACGACGAGTTCGACAAGATCCACCCGAACATCAAAAAAGGTCTCAAGATCAGCAAGTCTTACAACTCCCAGGCTGTCGAGGTCAACTACGAAGGCACTTGGAAAGAAGGCGGCCTCGGCCTGCCCATCTTCGCTATCGAAGACATGTATGCCGGCAGCAACATCCTGCAGAGCGGCCTGGCTCAGATGGGCGTCATCCCGACCATAGCCTATGACGCCAACGTCTACATCTCGCCGGGCCTGGGCACGACAGACGAAGACGGTCAGATCATCGAAGAGAACATGCGCTTCGCCGTCCGCGCCCTCGTTCGCCTCATGGAGATCACCGCCCGCTACGCCGGTATGATCGGATGAACACCGGCAAAGAA
Organism: Heliomicrobium modesticaldum Ice1; assembly: GCF_000019165.1. Taxonomy (GTDB): domain Bacteria; phylum Bacillota; class Desulfitobacteriia; order Heliobacteriales; family Heliobacteriaceae; genus Heliomicrobium; species Heliomicrobium modesticaldum. The sequence goes on along the minus strand of NC_010337.2, from coordinate 2,709,651 downwards.
ACAATCGATATGAAAAAAACGGAAAACGAAACACCGGTGAGAAAAGGGAGGTGACGCCAGCATGGCCAAGGTAGTCGTCGTCGGAGGTGGCTGGGCCGGCTGCGCTGCGGCGATTGCGGCGGCGAAGGCCGGCGCTGAAGTGGTCCTGCTCGAACGGACCGATATGTTCCTGGGTACCGGCCTCGTCGGCGGGATCATGCGCAACAACGGCCGCTTCACCGCCACTGAGGAAATGCTGGCTATGGGCGGCGGTGATCTCTTCCAAGTCACCGATGAGGTCTCGCGACACAAAAACGTTGCGTTCCCCGGCCACGAGCACGCCAGCCTCTATGACGTGGCCAAGGTGGAGCCGGCCGTCCGCCAGCGCCTGAGCAAATACCCCAACATCCACTTTCGCACCCTGGCCCGGGTGCGCGACATCACCATGCAGGGCTCTCGCATCACCGGCGTCGTGATCGATGAAACCGACGAGATCACCGGCGATGTCTTCATCGACGCCAGCGGTACGGCCGGCCCTCAAGGCAATTGCGGCAAATATGGCAATGGCTGTGTCATGTGCATCTACCGTTGCCCCACCTTTGGCGGGCGTGTCTCCATTGCCGGCAAAGCGGGCGTGAAGGAGGTCGTCGGGAAAAAGGCCGACGGCAGTTTCGGCGCCATGTCCGGTTCCTGTAAGCTGCACAAAGATTCCATTCGTGATGACATTGTCGATACCCTCAACAAAAGGGGCGTCGCCGTCGTGGCCATTCCCGAGGATTTGCGCAAGGAGGACGCCCTTTCCCAGAAAGCCTGTCAGCAGTACGCCCTCAAAGAGTTCGCCGAAAACATCATCCTCCTCGACACGGGCCACGCTAAGCTCATGTCGCCCTACTATCCCTTGGACAAGCTCCGCCACATCCCTGGATTCGAGAACGCCCGCTTTGAAGACCCTTACTCCGGCGGGATCGGCAACTCCATTCGCTACGTGGGCATGTGCCCCCGTGACAACACCCTCAAAGTCAAAGGCGATGTGGAGAATCTCTTTTGCGCCGGTGAAAAGGCGGGCCTCCTCGTGGGTCACACGGAGGCCATCGTCACGGGCGCGCTGGCCGGCCATAACGCTGTCCGTTTCGCGCTGCAAAAACCGCTCCTCGAACTGCCCCGTTCCCTTGCTGTCGGTGACGCCATCGCCCATGTGAACGAGCAGATGCAGACAGAGGAAGGTCTGACCAAAAAGTACACCTTTTCCGGCTCCGTTTATTTCCAGCGGATGAAGGAGCAAGGTCTCTATTCAACGGATGTCAACGCCATCCGGCAGCGGGTGGAAGCGGCCGGCTTGACCGGTGTCATGGAACGACCGGTCTCATAGGAGGTGGTCGCCGATGGTTACGCTCACAACGCTCCATTGGATCTTTCTTTTCTACGTGCTGGTGGTCATCGTGGTCATGGGTTTGCGCCGAGACCCGCTGATCCCCTGCATCCTCGGCATCCTGCACATTGGCTGGATGTACACCGGCGGATTGGGTGGCGCCATCCAAGCGGTTTTTAACGCTCTCGTCGTCGCCGGCATCGAGTTTCTCGGGATCATCGTGGTCATCTCGCTGATCGTGGCTATGTCCAAGGTGCTCACCGAATTGGGCGCCGACTACCTGATCATGCGGCCGGCGGCCAAGCTGATGGTCAACGCCGACGTGGCCTTCTGGATTCTCGGTTTTGCTATGCTGATCGTATCCTGGTTCGTCTGGCCTTCCCCTGCAGTAGCCCTGATCGGCGGCATCATGCTGCCCATCGCTGTCCGAGCGGGGCTGCCGGCCATGGGGGCGGCCATGGCCATGAATATCTTCGGTCATGGGATCGCGCTGTCCAGCGACTATGTGATTCAGGGTGCCCCGACGATCACGGCGAAGGCGGCAGGGCTCACATCGGGAGACGTGGTCTCCGCTTCCATACCGCTGGTGGTGGTGATGGGCCTGGTCACGTCCATCATCGCCTTTATCCTCGTCCGGCGGGACATTGCGACCAACCGGGCAGCCCATGATAAAGAGCGGCAACAGTACGAGAATAAAAACCAGAAGTTGGAGATCACAACCCTATCCTATGTCTTTGCTTTCCTTGTTCCTCTCGGCTTTGCCGCCGATGTCTGGGCTATGCTCACCTATGACCTCAAAGGCGGCGATGCCACAGCTCTCGTCGGCGGGACGGCAGCGCTGCTGCTGGCTTTCGGATCAGTGCTCAAGTACGGCGTAGAATCATTGGAAAAGATCACCGATTTTGTCCGGGATGGGTTCATGTTCGGGATCAAGATCTTCGCCCCCGTGATCATCATCGGCGGCTTCTTCTTCCTCGGCAAAGGCGAACTGTCCCAGCAGATTCTAGGCAAGGGAGCGCCCGGCTTCCTGGAGGATGTGGGATTGGCCCTGTCCAACACTGTTCCGCTGAACAAAGCGGCTGTGGCCGTGATTGAACTGGCGGCAGGCATGATCGTCGGCCTTGACGGTTCCGGATTCTCGCCATTGCCTTTGGTCGGTTCCATCGCAGCCACCTTTGGCACTGCCCTTCCTGACTTGAAAGTGGCCACGTTGGCTGCCTTGGGCCAGATCGCCGGCGTGTGGACCGGCGGCGGCACCATCATCCCCTGGGGGCTGATCCCCGTGGCGGCTATCGCTGGCGTCAACCCGATCGAACTGGCACGCCGCAACTTCATCCCTGTCATCTCGGGCCTGGCCGTGACGACGATTGTCGCCATTCTGTTGATGTAAAAGCCACCAAGAGAGGCGATTCGCCGGCGCCCTATCCCTTTGTTTCATGAAAACAGAGTCAAGCGGTTGAGAGGGTAAACCTCGTCAACCGCTCTTTATTTTCATTTCTTGAGTCTGTCTAAAAACCCCCTCAAGAGAGGGCAAAAAGCAAGACGTTTTTATATGGAAATTGGTGGAATTTAAAGGGAATTCGACTCTTCGCGTCGAAGGATATAGGTACAAAGACTGTTTATAGCGAGGCGATGTACCTTGTTTCGATTCGATGTGGACCCCCAAGTTAGCTTTTACGACTTTGCAGCCCTCTGGGACCAACTTGTGCCTGCCGATTCCGTCTTTCGCCTGTTTCGTGAATTGGCGCCCCTATTAATACAACCGGAGGATTTTACAGGTCTCTATTGCCTTGACAACGGACGTCCCAGTCATGCGGCCCGGCAGATGACGATGGCCTGCATGTTACAGGAAATGCTGGGCGAAACAGACCGGGGGATGGAAGCACAGACACGTGTGAACATCGAGGTCAAGTTTGCGTTAGGAATGGCCCTCGATGAACCGGGCATTGATCACGCCAATTTTGGCGTCCACCGGCAACGGCTCATCCAAAAGGAACTTGATAAGGTCTATCTCGATCGCTTTATCCGGTTGATGTACTACCTGGGCGTTTTGACAGGGAAAGAACCTTGGATAACGGACACGACCCATGTCATAGCTCCCATCAGTGCCCCCACGACCATCGAACTGATCCGCCAAGCCATGCGCCTGTTGGTGCGTCTTTTGGCGAAGCAATACAGTGTTCCATGGCATGCAATCCCCCATGCCCCTCGGGCGGTACGTTACCTGGAAACAGTGACGGAAGTGAAAGAGCATAACCTGGACGATAAGGCCAAAATGGAACGGCTTGTTGAAGTGGTCAGCGAGGCTGACGAACTGCTGGCCTACGTGGAGTCATCGGAGGCTTCGTGGAAGAAGAAGCCCGATGTCATTCATTACGCCCTTTTGCTTTGCCGTATCCTCCGTGAACGAATCATTCGGAAAGATGATGGAACTCTTGAGATAGCCCCCGGCGGTTCTGTCAAAGATATGATAGTTTCGGCTGTAGACAGCGAAGCCCGTTTCGGTTGTAAGGGCAAGACGAAATGGCGCGGGTATAAGATGGCCATCGTCGAAGTCGGAAATTCCGGATTTATCGCCGCCGCCGAGGCCATGAAAGCCAACGACTATGACGGCTCCAGTCTGGTGCCGTTAGCGGATCAGCTTCCCACCGATTGTGTAGAAAACCCGACGATCATTGGAGATACCCACTATGGTGCGGGCGATGACCGTGTCACCCTCAAGGAAAAAGGCATTGACGTAGTGGCGCCACTTTCACCAAAGACAAAATGTGATATCCTCGCGGGCGAGGGATTTCAAGTTTCCGAAGACCAAACACAACTGATCTGCCCGAGAGGAAAAGTCATCACCACCTATTCGGAAGTGGCAGATGGGAAGAACTTCGTGCTTCGCGCCAAGGACCATGATTGCAAGCACTGCCCTCGTTACACGACCTGTTTTAAAGAAAAGAAACATCGGCGCACGATTTTTATTCACAACGCCTATGGTGTCATGCTCGAGGCGGCAAAGCACTCCCAAACGAAAATCTATAAGGAACAGATGCGTCTTCGCAGCCGCATCGAAGCCAAGCAAAATGAACTGGTCAACCGTTACGGACTGCGCCGGGTTCGCCGTATCGGAAAACGAAATCTGGCTTATGCCGCCCGGCTCAGCGCGTTAGCGGCGAACTTTCAAAAACTCAACCGTCTACGAAATGATAAGAATGCAACCATGGTGTTGGAGGTGAGTGCCTTACGCGGTGTTGCTTTCAAAAAAGCCGCATAAGGTGCAAGGGGGAGATCTGCCCTTTTTGAGGAAAATCCTCAAAAAGGGCCGGTGAGACCGATAAAAAGACTCTAGTTTTTTGCTGTTTGTATTAAAAAATCATGCTTTTGCAAGGGCTGGCTAGGGAATTTGCTTATTTTCTAGACGGCCTCTTCTTGCAGTGGCCGCAAAATAAAAATCCCCATAAGGGAGAAAATAATCCCAAATGGCGTGAGAAGGTTCACCACAGGGGCCTTTATAAGGAGGAAAAAAATTGGCGCAAGGGGTTCTCTCCCAGGTGCTTGATGCCCTCGACCTGGAGACCTTCCTCATCTGTTCAAGTGAGGACGAGGGGAAGGAGATGACTATCCGCTTGATGAAGGCACTTGGTTTTCAAGATGTCGATCTGGTGTTCATTCAGTTCGCCGGGCCGGGGGCGCGCGTCCGAGCGCGGGCCTACATCTACCGTCCAGGCCAGGATTACGCCTGGGTCCGCAATACCGACCGGGAAGGGAAAGGGTGAAGGAGATGGCGAACTGCCTGGAGCGGAAAAAAGTGCTTCTCGTTCCCCTTGACCCCGTTCATGACATTGGCCTGAAAATGATCCGCCGCGGTCTCGATGAGGCCGGCCATCAGACGATGCTCTTGCCGCCTGATCTGCCGCCCGAGGAGATCGTCAGCATCATCAGCCGGGAGAGCCCCGATCAGGTGCTCGTCAGTCGTACCCTCGGCTATGGCGTAGCCGAACTTTTGGCTCGCTTCGTCGATTTGACTGACGCAGCGGGATTGCGCGACAAGACGACCTTGGTCGTCGGCGGTATGGCCATTCGACCGGAACTGGCGGCAGAACTCGGCTTTGACGCCGGTTTCGGCCCCGGCACATCGGTCGACGAGGTGGTGGCTTTCATTGAGGGCCGCACCTACAAGCCGGATGCAGAGATAAGCCGCAAAGAAAAAGTAGATCTCGCCGCCCGCTACAGCTACGAATACCGACACCCGGCCATCGCCAGACTGCTGGAAGGGATCGTTGACGGTATTTTGGCCTGGGCTGAGGGAAAAACCTCCCCGGGGATCAAACGGGCGCGGCTGCGCGATGAGGCCTGGGATGTGGAGGCCTGGCGGCAGGGCAAGAGCGACAGCAATTTCAATGACGCCTATGGTGCGCTCTGCGATCCTGTAGCTGAAGCTTTTTACCGCAAAGGCGAGGTGCATCCGAAAACGCGCCGCCAGAGCAAGGAAGAGATCGCCCGCCTGGAAGACTACCTGACATCAGTCGAAAAAAGCATGACCGTCCGCCTTTTGCAGCACCGGGAGGGCCAGCCCAAAGTCTTCATTCAGTACGGCACTGGCTGTCCTTTTATGGATATCGCCCATATCAAGGTCTGCGAAGCCTGGGGGGCTGACGGCGTCGTCCACTTTGACCCTTCCTGGGGCGCCCGCACGGAGGGGTTCATCGGCGACTTTTTGACCCACCAGGAAGACGGCTCCGTTATCACCCCCGAAAACCTTTCCCGGATCAAGGCGGCTTTGGAGACGTCGACCCTCTGGCAGGTGCGCGCCCACCGGGGGCTGAACACGCCAGAGACAGTCGTCTTAGCCGGCAAGCTCGGCGCCGACCTGACCAAGATCAACATCGCTTACGGCGCCCTGGCCGCCGGCACCGATCCAGCCCGCCTGACGGTCGATGGGGTGGAGGCCATTCGCATGGCCGTCAAGTACAACCTGCCTTTCGATGTTGTCACCAATGAGGAATTGGCTGGTGTTCCCGCTCACAAGGCTTTCGCCGGCATGCTGATTGTGGCTGCCTTGGCCCGCCGTTTGGGCGGCCGGCCCCTGTTGCAGCCGCTCTTCGCCTTCAGCCCTGAGGTGATGATCAGCGGCCAGATGCGCGACAACTACATCGATTTCAACGCCGCCAAGATCGAGGCTTTGCGGGCGATCATCGACGCCCCCATCTGGCCGGGGGCGCCTATCGGCTTTTTGACCCAGACGGAGGACCGTGTGCAGTCCTCGATGACCACCTCCCTGCACGCCGCCCTGGCAGCCTCGTTACGCGTGGACGCCGTGTCCATAGCCTCCTCCGACGAGGCCTATTCCGGCGGTCCCATCGTCGCCGCTTCCCGCGTCGACACCTTGCGAGCCGTCGCCGAGGGGTTCCGCTTCTTCGGCGAGGGCCGCGTCGAGCCGACGAAAAAAGCTAGTCAGTGGGCGACGGAGATCGTCGATAAGATCGAGGCGGTGTTAAGAGCAGTGGCTGCAGCGCCCTCATTCCCGGAGGCTTTGTACGCAGGTCTGCTGGGCAGCAAAGAAGAAGGGGCTTATCCGGGTCGGGCTGGCCGGGGAACCGTCACCGAAGAATGAAGACGGTCGGCATCGCCGGAACGGCAAAGAACACCGGCAAGACGACGACTGCCTCGGCGCTGCTCAGGGAGGCTTACCGGCGGCGGCGGCGCGTCGCCGTCACCTCCATCGGCTATGACGGCGAGGAATTGGATAACATCACCGGCCTGCCGAAGCCGAGATTGGCCCTGGAACCGGGAACCCTTGTCGCCACGGCCCGCAAATGTCTGCCGCCGTCGACTGCCCATATCCGCATCTTGGAAGACACGAACATCCCCAGCGCTCTCGGCGCTATCATCATCGGCGAGGTCCTATCTCCTGGACTTGTCGTCGTCGCCGGACCGAACAAGGCCGCCGAGGTGGGGCAGGTGAAAGGCCGTCTCGCCTGCTATCGCCCAGACCTGCTCATGGTTGACGGTGCCCTCAACCGGATCGCGCCTATGGTCGAAACAGACGGTGTAATTCTGGCTACAGGCGCCGCCCGTCATGCGGACCCCGGTCGGCTGACGGACGAAACGGAGAGCATCGCTCAGATCTTCCGGCTGCCCCAAGGCAGCACAGCCGTCTTCGCCGATGGCGGCGGCGTCGCTTGCCGGTATAAGGGGCAGTGGCGCAAGATGCCCTTGGCTGATGCTCAAATGCTGACGGTCGACGATGGTCGCGATCTCGGGCGGCAGATCCTTGCGTTTCTCGCTAGTGGAACAGTCGATGAGACAGACGAAGGTCTGCTCGCCCTGCCGCGCTTGGTGACCACCACCGCCATGCGTTCCTTGCTCTCGACGGCAGGCCCCCGATTGAAGGGGTGGCGTATCTTTTTTTGCGATCCCGTTACCTTGTTGCTCAGCGGCAACCCCGGTGAAACCGACCTGATGCTGCGGCAATTGCGTGAATCGGGGTTGATGCCGCTTCTGCGGCGGTCTATCCCTCTTCTGGCTGTTACAGTGAACCCTTTCTACCCGGCATACGATGCTGAAAGCCAGACCTACCAGCCCCGTTACCTGCCCGGCGGGGTGCTGGAGGGGCGACTGGGGCGGAGATTGAAGGTTCCTGTGCTGGATGTGAAGCGGAAGGGGGCGCTGGCGTTGTGGCGGAAGGCTCTGGGTTTTTGATTTATTCCTTAGATGCAGCATTGGCGGAGGGGGGCGGATGGCTTCGCTCAGGGCTCCGCGGCGGCTCGCTCGGCGGCGCCGCCAGGGCGCCAAACCTCTGGGCTTTTCTGCATGTGAACCATGGCGCCCTTTACGCTCTGCCGTCTTCGCTCGCTTTTCGCCGCTCCGCCCAAATCGCTCAGCCATCCGCCGCCCCCTGCGCTTTTCAGCCCCAACCACAACCCGTTTATTGACCCTATTTGCCTCTTCTGGTTCCCAGAAAAGCCTATGCAATCAAATGTCGACGCCTCGCAAAACAAGCGAAGTCCCGCGTAATCAAACAAAAACGCTCGTTTCAAGTCGCTTACACCAGCTACGAAAGCCGAACACTGACAACCGCCGCCTTCCGCCCATGAGAAAAAGCTGAAAAAAGTATGGGGAGCAGGATTTTCATGGTATCTGACGAATAATTTCCGAGTTACCTGGGAATACCGGGGGTGTTCCCGGCTTTCCTTTTTTATTGCGCAAGGGGGACGGGCTGTGAAGGGGATTCGTGTTGGCGCCGGTCAAATCGGTATGCTGGTCCTGTTTATGATCGTCGGCGCCATCGTCGGCAGCTTGATCGGGGAGGCCTTGATCCCTGTCGTCCCTGTCATGAAGTTGAGCAAGGACGTGGAACTCGGACCGGCTCACATCAACCTGGTGTCGTTCACCTTCACCCTTGGCCTTAGCATCAAGCTCAACCTGGCTGGGGCTGTGGGGATGCTCGCCGGCATATTCCTTTACCGGCGATTCTAGCCTGGAGGGATTTTCTTGAACCTTGTGCTGGCATCAGCGTCGCCTCGTCGGCGCCAGTTGCTGTCCGACCTGGGCATCTCTTTTTCGGTCCTGCCCAGCGATTTTTCTGAAGAAGGGGTCGAGGGCCTGGCGCCGGAGTCGCAAGCGCTGGCGCTATCCCGCGGCAAGGCCCTTTCCGTCTGTGAACGCCTGTCTGACGGGATCGTCTTGGGCGCCGACACCATCGTCGTCCTCGGCGAGGATGTGCTCGGCAAACCGAAATCACCGGATCATGCCCGGGAGATGCTCCGCCGCCTCTCCGGTCGTTCCCATCGGGTGATCACGGGACTGGCCTTGTTTCATGTCGAAAAGGGCCGCATCGTTCATGAAACGGGCGGCTATGAGGAGACGCGGGTCCACTTCCGCGACCTCACGGAGGAGGACATTGACCGCTATGTTTCTACCGGCGACTGTCTTGACAAAGCCGGCGCTTACGGCATCCAGGGGTTGGCCGCTTTGCTGGTGGAACGTCTGGAGGGGGACTACTTCAATGTCGTCGGTTTGCCGCTCGTCCGGTTGGACAAGCTGCTTCGCCAATGGGGGATTTCCCTGATGCAACTTGGAACGGAAGGGAACAGCAGCACCGCTTCTCCTGCCTAGCCGCCGCACAATGATAGAACGGTTCCCCGTCACAGAGGGGGCATTGGCCGTGAGTGACAACGATCATTTGACCATCAAAGACCTGCCGGAAGACCTGCGCCCCCGTGAGCGCCTCCTGTCGGCAGGCCCACAGGCATTGACCAACGCCGAATTGTTGGCCATTCTGCTGCGGACCGGAACAACCCGAGAGACGGCCATCGATATGGCCCACCGCATCCTCCGACAGGGAGGCTTGCGTTTTCTCGCTGAGGCTACAGCCGACGAATTGAGCGCCCTCAGAGGTTTAGGCGCCGCCAAGGCGGCCCAGGTGAAGGCGGCGGTGGAACTGGGGCGTCGCATCGCTTCCACGGCGCCGGAATCGCGTCCCGTCATCCGTTCGCCTGAGGACGCCAGTCGCTTGGTGATGGAAGACATGCGGTTTTTAGATCGAGAGGTCTTTCGCGCCATCGCCCTGAACACGAAGAATCAGGTTCTCAGCATTGAGGATATCTCTGTGGGCAGCCTGTCATCATCGATCGTCCATCCGCGGGAGCTGTTTAAAGTGCTGATCCGCAAGAGCGCCGCTGCGGTTGTGCTCATACATAACCATCCCAGCGGAGATCCGACACCGTCGCGGGAGGATCGTGAGATTACGCGGCGAATCGTTGAAGCAGGAAGGATATTGGGGATCGAGATCCTCGACCATGTCATCATCGGAGACAACCGCTACAGCAGCCTCAAAGAACTGGGATATGTCTAAGGACATGGATACGTCTGATCCGGTAAGGAGATAGGAATATGTTTACAAAAGACCTGGGCATCGACCTTGGCACCGCCAACACCCTTGTGCATATGAAAGGACGCGGGATCATCCTGCGGGAGCCTTCCGTCGTGGCCATCCAACGTGACAGCGGATCTGTCATGGCTGTGGGGGAGGAGGCCAAGCAGATGATCGGCCGGACCCCTGGAAACATCACGGCCATTCGTCCGATGAAAGACGGCGTCATCGCCGATTTCGACATCACCATGTCCATGCTCCGCTACTTCATCCGTAAGGCCCTTGGTTCCAGCACCAGCCTGTTCTCCCGCGTCCGCGTCGTCGTCTGCGTCCCTTGCGGCGTCACTGCTGTAGAGGAGCGCGCCGTCAAGGAAGCGGCCTTGCAAGCCGGCGCCAGAGAGGCCTACCTGATCGAAGAGCCCATGGCTGCAGCTATCGGCGCTGGACTGCCTGTTCATGAACCGACAGGCAACATGATCGTCGATATCGGCGGCGGCACGACTGAGGTGGCTGTCATCTCCCTCGGTGGCATCGTCACCTCCAAATCGATCCGCATCGCCGGCGATGAGATGGACGAAGCCATTGCCGCTTACATCAAGCGCCAGTACAACCTGGCCATCGGCGAGCGCACCTCCGAGGAGATCAAGATCCGCCTTGGTTCGGCTTACCTGGACCGCGCCGAAGAACTGCTGGAGGCCATCGATGTGCGCGGCCGCGACCTCGTCTCCGGTCTGCCTAAAACGGTCGCCGTCACAGCCGATGAGATCCAGAAGGCGCTCTCTGAGCCGGTGGCCGCCATCATCGACGCCATCAAGGTCTGCCTGGAGAAAACGCCGCCTGAACTGGCGGCCGACTTGATGGAACACGGCATCGTCATGGCCGGCGGCGGCTCGCTCCTGCGCGGACTCGACCGCCTCGTCAGCCTCCAGACCGGCATGCCTGTCTACCTCGCTGACGAGCCTCTTTCCGCCGTCGCCCTCGGTACAGGCCGTGTCCTGGAGAACATCCCCGCACTCAAGCGCGTCCTGATCCCACAGAAGCGGCTCAATTAGTCCGATTCGTCTGATTCGCGAATGGCGCTGCGCAGCGTCATCAAGCGTGAGCAGACGGACTTATTTCACTGTCATCAGGCATAGGCAAACACGGATTTAAACAGATTTAATAGGGAATTGCTGAAAAAAGCAAAAAACCGTTGATCATTTTGCCCCCTTGATCGACAATGGTTGGGTGGCAGTCTGAGACGATTCCGTAGCACGGGCGCATGGGTGAAGCGAGCGGTTTGAGCGGAGCGGCGTCAGCGAGCGCAGAGGTCGCAGCGTCAAGGCGCGCCATCAGACATGCAAAAAAGCCCAACTATTAGGCGCGCCCGCTGGCGTCAAGCGAGCAGCCGCGGAGCGCTTAGCGAGCTTTACCCATGCGCCCTCGCTATTTTCAGAACGAGGTTCACAGGCGATCAGGGTATAGCGAAAGAGTGGACGGATGCGGCCGATTCCATTAAGGGGGAAGCCTTTTTGGCCCGAACAAGAATGAGAAAGACGCTTCTTGTCGCCGGTCTTGGAACGGTCATCGGCTTGGGGCTTCTCCGGATGACGAGCAACGATCGATGGGACACGTCCCTTCTGGAGAGTGCCAGCCATGCCTTGTTGGCACCGTTCCAGGCGGGTCTTACCTATGTAATCGGACAGGGGGAGGCTATAGGCCAGGCGGTGATCAACTACCGTCAGGTCAAAGAGGAGAACGAGGCGTTGCGTCGGGAGAACGGTGAATTGCGCCGTGAAAACGGATTGCTTCGCCAATATCAGTTAGAAAATCTCCGCATGAAAGAGATGCTGGCGTTCAAAGAAGAAAAAGGGGGAAACTACCAGATGATCGCGGCCAGAGTCATCGGTCGTGAGACATCGACGTGGTTTCGTTCATTGACCCTCGACCGGGGGGCTGCCGACGGGGTGGCGAAAGACATGGTCGTCATCAACAATGACGGATTGATCGGTCATGTGACTTCTGTGTCGCCTCATTCCTGTCAGGTTCTGCTGATCATCGACCGAGAAGCGCCAGTGCCGGCCATGCTGCTGATGACCCGGGAGCCTGGCATTGTCGAGGCCAGGGGCGACGGTTCCGGCCTGTTACAGATGGTTCACCTGCGCCGCGACGCGCCCGTTCCGGTTGAACAACTGGTCGTCACTTCCGGCTTGGGGTCGCTCTATCCGAAAGGTTTGCGCGTCGGCTATGTGACCGGTGTGGAACCGGAACCGAACGGCTTGACAAAACGAGCCACGGTGCGTCCCGCTGTCGACTTCCAGCGTCTCGAGGAGGTCTTCATCGTCCAAAAGGTCCTGCGCCAGGAGGGAGAGTAGTTGCGCCATCTGAACCTGGTCTTATTGTTGCTGGCGAGCACGACCTTGCAGACGACCCTGATGGACAAACTGGCGCTTGGCGGCGTGACACCACATTTGGTATTGATTCTTGTCGTCTTTACAGCCATACTGAAGGGCGGTCGTTTCGGCAGCTTCTTCGGCGCCGGCGCCGGCCTCTTTCTGGACATGCTGACGGGACGCTATATCGGGTTAAACGCCCTTGCCTTGGCCGCCACGGCCGGCCTCTGCGGCTTCATCGAAGGGCGCCTGTACAAGGACAACCTGCTTGTGCCCATCGGTTGCGTCTTAGCCGGCACAGTAGCGTACCACACTTTCGCCTTCCTGTTGGGAAGTTTCGCCGGACTGCCCTTTGCCGTCGGTGGCTTTTTTATGACCCTCTTGACCCAGGCTCTTTATAACACAGTGGCGGCGTCCTTGCTGTACGGACCCTTTTACCGGGCCGCCTGCAAAGGGTGGTTGCCGAAGGAAGAGGTGGGTTCATGAGCCTCGACTTAAACGACCTTGTCAATGAGATGGCCAACGAGATGACCATCGACCCGCCTGCCGCTAAGCGTCGAAAAGACCTGGAAAAGACGCTGCGGCTCTTTGCGGTGGCGACGATTCTCGTCTTTTGCATCCTCGTGAGCCGCCTCTTTTATCTTCAGTTCGTAGATGCCACAGCGTACACGACCACGTCCGAGGAAAACCGCATCAAAATGTTGCCTATCCCGGCCATGCGAGGAGACATCGTCGACCGCAACGGCGTGACCCTGGCCACATCGGTGCCTGTTTTCAACGCATACATCACCTACCTGGGCATCCAGAATGGCGATCGGGAGGCGGTCGTGCAGAAGCTGGCTCAGATCCTGGGCGCCAACGACCCGGCGATCACAGCGGAGTATATCACCGAACTGTTTAAGAAACGGCAGTCGCGGCTTTACGAGCCTATCCTGATCAAATCGAACCTGAGCGAGACAGAAGTGGCCATGCTGGAGGAACGTCGGGCTGAACTGCCGGGCGTCGTCGTCGAAAAAGGTCCCGTCCGCTACTACCCTCCTGTCGAGGGAAGCCAGATCGCCGGCCACCTGCTTGGCTACGTCCGGCAGATCAGCGCCGACGAGTTGAAACAGTATGGCGATGAAAAATACCGCCCCAATGACATGATCGGGAAAACAGGCTTGGAAAAGGCCTATGAAAAGTACCTGCGCGGCCAGGATGGCTACCAGCAGGTAGAGATCAATCAATCCAACCGGCCTATCCGCAATCTCTTCACCCACCCCCCCACGCCAGGCGACCGATTGGTCCTGACCTTGGACGCCAAGGTGCAGAAGAAGATGGAAGAAGCGATGGACCGGACGTTGACTCAATTGCAGCGCGAGCATCCGAAGGCAAAAGCTGGCGCCGCTGTCTTGATCAACGTCCGCACCGGCGCCATCTTGGGGATGGTTTCCCGGCCGGCCCTCAACCCTAACGATTTTATCGGAACGATGGACCAGGCAACGGCCGATTACTACTTCCGTTCCGATCCGCCGGCGGGAATCAACCGGGTGATCCAGGCTTCCTATCCGCCAGGTTCGACCTTCAAACCGATCACCGCCATGGCTGCGCTGGATGCGGGAAAACTTGACCCTCGCGAACAGATCAACTGCACCGGCGCCTACTGGGAGAAGCCAAACATCCGCTGTTGGACCGTTCACGGACCTGTTGACTTGAATGAGGCTGTCGCCGGTTCCTGCAACGTCTATTTTCAGGAGATGGGGCGGCGGGCCGGCATCGACAACATCAACCGCATCGCCCGCGAGTTTGGCCTCGGCCAGGAGACGGGCATTCTCTTGCCCGGCGAGGAGGAGGGCCTCCTGCCCGGTCGGGACTGGAAGCGCGCTTGGGGAAGCTCCTATGCCAACAATCGCTACCAGGCACGCATGCGCGAACAGGACAAAAAGACCCAAGAGGAACTGGCCAACGCGCAGACGGAAGAGGAAAAAGCCAAGATCCAGAAAAAAGACATGTCCATGCGCAAGCTGATCGAACGGGAATACCGCAATGATCTGAACTACTGGCCTTACTGGCAGCCTTTCGAGACCTACAACACCTCCATCGGCCAGGGGCGAAGCCAGTACACGGTGTTGCAGCTGGCCAACTACATCGCTACCCTGGCCAATGGAGGCACCCGCTTCCAGCCCTATGTGGTTGACCGGATCGAGACACCGGAAAGGCAGGTGGTCCAACAGTTCGGGCCGACCATCCTGAACCAGGTGTCTCTGTCGCCGGAGAACCTGGCCCTGGTCCGGCGAGCCATGCTGGCCGTCACTGAGCAAGGTGGGACCGCGTCCTACCTGTTCAACAATTTCCCCGTCAAGGTCGGCGCCAAGACGGGCACGGCTGAGACGGGCCGGGCCGGCGACAACAAAGAAAAGGATTACCATGGCGTCTTCGTCGCCTTTGCACCTTACGACAACCCGGAAGTGGCTTACGCCGGCGTCGTCGAATACGGCTACCATGGCGGTTCCTCCGCCGGCATTGTGGCGCGAGCCGCCTTTGAAGCCTATTTCGGCCTTGACGCTACCAATCCGGAAGCCCTGGTTCCCTTTGGGCGTGTCGAAGAATAAGGGAAAGGAAGAGCTGGGCTCCTCCTTTTTTTGTTTTGCTTGAAGGAATTCCCCCCGGGACGTAGAATTTCAAGGGTGGACGAAAATGGTAAAGTTATGGAAATCGGCTGGGGGCGAATGGACGGCAATGGGAAAAGCAGACATTGTGATCAAGGGTTCCAAAGACGGGCTTACCTTCTTTCTAGACTCCCAGTGCGATTTTTCCGAACTGGCCGCTGCGATTGAAACGAAACTGGCCTCAGCCGATTTTTTTCTTGTGGGTGCCCATGTCACTGTCGATGTAGGGACACGGCAGCTCCACCCGGACCAGATCGAACGTCTCCAGACCCTCTTCCCGTCTTACGGGCTCATCTTGCGGGGAATCAATTCCTGGGCTGATCCGGTCGGTCAACATGACGAGGAGGAAAGGGTCGTGTTAAAAGGAAACCGCGAACGCATCTATCAAATCGCTAACCACCTCTATGAATCGACTGAACGGGCTGATGGCGCGGCGAGGAACTACGATTACCGAGACGAATCTGCTTCGAGCTTTTCCCCGGTCGGTACCGCGCCAGATTACGCCGAGGCGACGACAGAACCTGCCGACTGCTTCGGAGGCAGCCCTTCCGATATGCAAACGGCCATCCTCACCCAGGGAGGCGACGAACGGACGCTGCTCATTCAGCGGACGCTCCGTTCAGGTCAGACCGTGCGCTATCCCGGACATGTGGTCATCTTGGGCGATGTCAACCCTGGCGCGGAGGTCGTGGCCGGGGGCAATATCATCGTCATGGGGGTGTTCCGCGGTGTGGCCCACGCCGGCGCTATGGGCAGTGATGAGGCGGTGGTGACGGCCTACCGGCTCCGGCCGACACAACTGCGCATTGCCAATCACATCACCCGTCCGCCTGATGAAGAGGAGGAAGGTCCCGAACACCCGGAAATCGCTCGTATCCGAGATGGTATGGTGACGATTGAGCGCTACCACTATGGAACCAAATCTTACGGCAAAGACGTGTAAGGGAGGAACACACATGGGTGAAGTGATTGTCATCACCTCAGGCAAAGGCGGCGTCGGCAAGACGACAACAACGGCCAACATCGGCACCGGGCTGGCTGCGCTCGGTTTTAAAGTCGTTCTTGTCGATACTGATATCGGTTTGCGCAACCTGGATGTCGTTATGGGTCTCGAAAACCGGATCGTCTATGATATCGTCGATGTGACCAGCGGTCAGGTGACCTACGCCAAGGCGCTGATCAAAGACAAGCGTTTCCCTGACGGCCGTCTCAACCTGCTGCCGGCAGCCCAGACGAAGGACAAGACTGCCGTCAACCAGGCCCAGATGAAAAAACTCTGTGAAGACCTCAAGCAGGAGTTTGACTTCGTGCTCATTGACTGCCCTGCCGGCATCGAGCAGGGGTTCAAGAACGCCATCGCCGGCGCAGAGAAGGCCGTCGTCGTCACCACCCCGGAGGTTTCGGCCATCCGCGACGCCGACCGCATCATCGGCCTTCTTGAGGCGGCCGGCCTGCACAACCCTCGCCTGATCATCAACCGCCTGCGGCCGGCGATGGTCAAACAGGGAGATATGATGTCCATCGAAGACATGGTGGACATCCTGGCGATCGATGTCCTCGGCGTCGTGCCGGAAGACGACTCCATCGTCATCTCGACGAACAAAGGCGAACCGGCTGTCCTCGACGATAATTCCCGGGCAGGCCAGGCCTATCGCAACATCACCCGCCGCTTGACCGGCGCCGAAGTGCCCTTGATGAACCTGGAGGTTTCGGAAGGCTTTTTTGACAAGATTCGCAAGATCTTCGGTATGAACCGCTGACAGCAGGAAAGGGGGCAGGGAAGCCCATGGCGGTGCTGGATTTTTTAAATCGCATGTTCAGCCGCGACGGCGGCAACAGCAAAAACATCGCAAAGGAGCGCCTGCGTCTCGTGCTGGTTCACGACCGCAGCAGCGTCTCGCCTGAAATCGTGGAGGCCCTCAAAGAGGACCTGATCAAGGTGATTTCCAGTTATATGGAAATTGATGAACGGTCGCTGGAGGTCAATCTGAACAATGACGAAGCATCTGTCGCCCTGGTAGCCAACATTCCTGTGCTGGGGTTGAAACGCCGCAACGTGTGATCCCCGCATCGGGCAAAGCAAAAAGCGTCCAGCCCCTCTTTTTCCAAAATGGGAGGGGCTTTTCATTGTCTGAACGATACCCTATAATAGGATTGTCTTCAGACTCTAAGTCAGGGGGAACACCTTTGCGCTGGAAACTTGCGCGGAACCTGGATCTGACACTGGTTGCTGTTGTGCTTCTCCTGCTGACCTTCAGCATTGTCATCATGCGCAGCGCCTCATCCAACGTGGGCGCCGATCCTTTGGCCTTCGCCCGCAAGCAGACCATCTGGGTCTTTGTCGGTATCACCTTTGTGATCATCTCCATGTTTTTTCACTATCAGACCTTATCGCGATACTCCTGGTATCTCTATGGGTTGAACCTGCTGATCCTGATCGCCGTGCTGATTCCAGGTCTCGGCGTCAATGTGAACGGGGCCGTCCGCTGGATCAACGTCGGCGGCTTCCAGTTTCAACCTTCTGAATTTGCCAAGCTTCTTATGATCATCACCTTCGCCGACTTCCTGTCCAAACGGCAGGGGCGCTTGGAGACACTGAAGGACCTGTTGCCTTGCTTCGCTTTTGTGGCTGTGCCCATGTTGCCGATCTTGAAGCAACCCGACCTGGGCACATCTCTCGTTTTTATCGCCATCATGCTGGGGATGCTCGCAGCCGCAGGAGCGAACAAGAAGGTTTTGGGCCTTCTCGTCTTCTCCGGTCTTGTGGTGGTGATCGTTGCCATTTACGGTCACCTGACCTGGGGTTGGCCCTTGCCCTTGAAGGAGTACCAGATCAAACGGTTGATCATCTTTTTGGATCCCGACTTGGATCCGCTTGGGGACGGCTACCATATCCGCCAGTCGCTGGTCGCCATCGGTTCCGGCGGGCTCTTTGGTAAGGGGCTTTTTCAGGGTACCCAGGCCCAGTTGAATTTTCTTCCCGAACACCATACGGATTTCGTCTTCTCCGTAGTCGGGGAAGAACTCGGCTTTATCGGCGCCGTCGCTTTGTTGGCGCTCTTCTTTGTGATCATCCTTCGGGGTCTTCGCATTGCCCTCGACGCCCGAGACACCTTCGGTTCGCTCATCGTAACAGGTATCGTGTCCATGTGGCTCTTTCATGTCCTGGTCAACGTAGGAATGACGACGGGCATCATGCCGGTTACGGGCATCCCTTTGCCCTTTGTCAGTTATGGCGGTTCGGCGATGCTGACAAATCTGGTTTGTCTAGGCTTGTTGCTCAACGTACACTGGCGTAGACAGTCGATAATGTTTTAGGAGTGGACATGTCATGAGTCAGGAGCGGCTAAACGTCAATGACCTAATCCAAATCCTTATCCCGGCTGGCAGCATCTATTCTGGTCATTACAAGAGCCGGATCGAGGATATGGGAGAAGACACCCTGGCGCTGGCATTGCCGTTTAAAGAGGGACAATTGATCCCGTTGCACGTCGGCGAACAGCTGATCTTTTACAAGGTCAGCGAGAACGGGGTTTGGGTCTACCAGACGGTCATCCAATCGCGCCGATCTACCCCGCTTCCCGTGATTATCGTAAAAAAACCGATCCGCGCCGACAAGGTGCAGCGCCGGAATTTTTACCGTTTCCCTATCACCGTCGCCACTCAGTACTGCAAACAAGAGAAAGATGTGGATCCCAAGGATTGGACCTGGTACAAGGGGGTCATCCGCAACTTCTCCGGTGGCGGCGTCTGTCTGACTGTCAAGGAACAGCTGCACGTGGGCGACAAGATCATGGTGGACCTGCCGCTCGGTAAGGACCAACTCCGCGTCGGCGGGCAGGTGAAACGTTCCCACGTCGAAGGGACGGGAAAGGATGTCGCCTATGTCCTCGGAGTCGAGTTTTTGAACATCTCCCGGGGAGAGCAGGAACGGGTGATCCAGTTTATCTTCGCCAGACAGCGCGAGTTGCGTAGCCAAGGTATTCAATAGCCCTGCCGGTCCCCAGCGGCGGGGTTTCTTTTTGGGAACGAAAAGCCCTGTCGATATCTGGCGTTACGAAGTATAATGTAAGAGTGACTCGGAACACACGTTCCGGGGTGAACAGAGGAGGAACGGGGACGATGAACGAATATAGATCGAACTATCTGGGCCTAACCGTGTCCTCTCCGAAGACAGGCTTTTTCTGCCGGTGGTGGAACCGCCGCCTCCCGCTGCAGGCGCTCGCCTGGGAACTGCAGCCCGAGTATCCTGCGCCCATTGTGGCCGTTCGAGTCGACAATGTGCTGGAGGACTTAGAATACGTCCCGGAAAGAGACTGCCTGGTGGAAATGGTCGACATGTCGACGGAGACCGGCCTGCGCGTCTATGGGCAGAGCCTGGCCTTTGTCTTGATGCGGGTGGCCCGGGAACTGTTTCCCGGTAAGCAGCTGGAGATTCAGTTTTCTTTGAACAAAGGTTTTTATGGTGAACTCTTGGGCGACGAGCCCTTGACGCCGGAGATGGTCGATCGCCTGCGGGAACGGATGTGGGAAGTTGTCCGGGCCGCTGAGCCGATCAAGCGCAAGGTGGTCAGCCGTTTTGAGGCGTTGCACATCTTGGAGGCCTCCGGCCGCCAAGATCAGGCCGACGTCCTCCGCTTTCGCAGCCGTGAACCGGTGAATATCTATACCTGTGGCGATTATTTGGCCTACAGTGACGAGATCCTCGTTCCACATACGGGGATGATCACCACCTATCAACTGGTGCACTATTTTACCGGTTTTCTCCTGCGTCACCCTGACCAGTCCGATCCCTTCCGAATACCGCCCAATGTGGAACAGAAACAGCTGGCTTACATCTTCCGCGAGTCAGACAAGTGGACGAAGATCGTCAAGGTGGGCGATGTGCGCGACCTCAATCTCCACAACGAGGCAGGGAGGACGGGCGAGCTGATCCGGATCGCCGAGGCGCTCCATGAGAAGAAGATCGCCCAGATCGCCGACCGGATTGCAGAGGAACCGGAAAAGGCGCGGCTGATCCTGATCGCCGGCCCTTCTTCCTCGGGTAAGACCACTTTTGCCCAGCGCCTGAAGATCCAGCTGCGTGTCAACGGCCTCGATCCGGTGAACCTTTCCATGGACGATTATTTCCTGCCGCGGGAACAGACGCCCCGCGATGCCTCAGGCAACTACGACTTTGAGTCCATCGATGCTGTCGATTGTGCACTATTTAACGACCACTTGATGAAGTTGATCGCCGGCGAGGCTGTAGAACTTCCTCGTTATAACTTTCACACAGGCGATCGCGAGTACCATCAGGACATCGTACAGGCCGGCATCGATCGGCCCATCATCGTGGAAGGGATCCATGGGCTCAATGAAAAATTGACGGCGGCGGTGGCCCGCGATCACAAGTTTAAAATCTATGTGAGCGCCCTCATGGAGCTCAACCTGAATCCTATGAACTATATCAAGACGACCGATGCCCGCTGCATCCGCCGCATCGTCCGGGATCATCGGTTTCGTTCCCATGATGCGCCGCGGACATTGACCATGTGGCCCTCTGTCCGCCGCGGCGAGGAACGGTGGATCTTTCCCTTTCAAGAGGAGGCGGACGTCATGTTCAACTCCGCCCTCGTCTATGAACTGGCGGTATTGGCCCGCTACGCTGTCCCTCTCCTGGAGGCCATCCCCAGCGACTCGAAGGTCTATGGCGAAGCGCAACGCCTCTTGACGCTGCTCGACTATTTTCGCCCCATGGAGGACCTGGAGGTTCCTCCTAACTCTATCCTGCGTGAATTCATCGGCGGCAGTTGTTTTTTCTAAGGGAGGGCTGATTTTGTTCTTTACATCTCGTCAGTGGCCTTTTCTGTTTGCTTGCCCGTCACTTGCGGCTGTCTCCCTGCTGGGGGGCTGGTTGACTGCCCTTTTTTTCCTCGGACAACCCTTGCCGGCCCATGCGGCTTCTCCGTCTTTGGAAAGGGTCAACTTAGTCATCAATGGCAAGTCTGTCATCTCCGATCCACCACCGTTGATCGTGAAGGACCGGGTGCTTGTTCCCCTTCGCGTCGTGTCAGAACAAATGGGACTGAAGGTAGCTTGGAACAGCCAAAAATATGAAGCTACGTTGGTTGGGGAAGGGCTGACGATTCTCCTCCGTCCCGGTCAACGGGAGGCCAATGTGAACGGCAAGGCCGTTTCCTTGGATGCTCCTGCCCAACTCCGAAAGGACCGGCTCTTCGTCCCTTTTCGTTTCGTCGGTGCTTCCATGGGCGGGAAAATCGATTGGGACAGCGCCAGCCGCACGGCCTATGTGACAACTGCATCAAAGACGTCGTCGCCGTCATCTCCGGCGGATCCGGTAGGGCAGGCGCCGGGAATGCCGGCGACACCCGATCCATCAAACCTATTGACTCCGCCAAGCCCACTGGGAACGACGACGCCCTCTGGCGCGGCGAAGCCTTCTGAAACGGTGGGGTCCTCGGGAACGGTGCCCTCCCTTTCCGGCCAACTGACGGACATCGACTGGCAGATCGAGAACAACAGGGACGTCATCATCCTGGCCAAGACCGACAGAACCCAGTTTCAACTGTCGGTCCTGGGTGAACCGGACAGGCTGGTTGTTGATTTGCCGGGCGCTAAACTGGCAGAAGGCCTGCCAAAGAACAGGGTGATCAACTTGGGGCCGGTAAAACAGGTGCGGCTTGGTCAGTTCCGGGAGGATACGGCCCGGGTCGTCATCGACCTGAATGGACCGGCGAAGCCGCAGATTCAGAGCGAACCTGGCGGCCTGCGCATCCGCATCCCAGGAACAACGGTGCTGCGGCGCACCGGAATACCGTTGATCCTGCTAGACCCCGGCCACGGCGGCAGCGATCCCGGTGCCTTGGGCCCGACAGGCAAACAGGAGAAGGATTTCACCTTGCCCATGGCCCTGAAGGTCCGTGATCTCCTGGTCAAAGAGGGTGTGGATGTGTTGCTGACCCGCTCCGTCGACATGGATGTGTCGCTGGCCGACCGGGGAACGATCAACAACCGAATCCGTCCTGACCTGTTTTTTAGCATCCATGCTAACGCAGCCGCCCGATCGGAGGCGGGTGGAACGGAGACATGGATATGCGCTGAAAATGGACGTTCTCTTGCTGAGGCGATTCAGCGCAAAGTGCAACCGGCGACGGGGAGAGAAGATCGGGGGGTCAAGCAGGCGAACTTTTATGTCCTGCGAACATCCGAGGTTCCCGCTGCATTGCTGGAGACTGCCTTCATCTCCAATGCCGAAGAGGAAAAATTGTTGTTCAGTGCGGATTTTCAAGATCGCGTTGCCCGGGCGGTTGTCGCTGCCTTGATGGAATACCTCAAAAAGCCGATGCGCTCATAAACCCATCGTCAAAAGCCGATGCGCTCATAAACCTATCGTTCCAGATCTCTTCGACGCTGCCCCGCGCTGCCGCGACCTTCCCTCGACGCTGTTCGACCTTGCTTGGATGTTTCCACGCCGTCCGATCAAAACCTACCGCTACCCTTTCCGCATTTCGAGTCGAAATAGGACGAACGAAAATCAAGGCAGTTGGAAGGATTTTCAAATTATCTTCGCGTATTTGTTTATCGTTCTAAAGGGACTGACTTCTAAAGGGATAGACGCAATCGGATCTGACGGTTTGAGAAGTAATGGATGATTCCGTTGGAAAGCGAGGAAAGGGGGAACGCGGTTGATGTCCATACTTGTCCTGCTGGCGTTGTTCATCGGGGTTGTCATTTGGCTGGAGCTGGGTCAAAAGAAGACCTACCGGAAAACACAGCGGCTAGACCCACAGGCGGTCCGTCGGTTGATTGGACAGGGCCAATCGAGGGAGCGATTCCCACCGTTGCAGGAGTACGGGACACGCTATCCGGCTGAATAGCAGGTTGCTTTTGATGGGCCATTGAAAAGAAAAACCCGCTCTTTTCCTTTTTCAAGGAAGAGAGCGGGTTTTTTGACCTTTATCGTTTGCTTTAACTTATTCCTCCGACGTGTTTGTTCTTTCAACTGGGGCAGCGATCTTGCTATGGGAGAAGCCATAGAGGAAATACACAACGACGCCTACACCCATCCAGATCAAAAACAGCTTCCAGGTGATCCAGGGGAGGGAGCCCATTAAAAAGGCGCAAAACAGCACGGCAAACAAGGGTGTAAAAGGTACACCGGGACAACGAAAGGGGCGTTTCAGTTCGGGACGCTGGTAGCGCAGCAGGATGACCCCGATGGAGACAAAGACGAAGGCGGACAAGGTACCCAGGTTGACCATCTCCGCCACGATCCCGATGGGAACGAAACCAGCCACGAAAGCGATGATCAACCCTGTCATCCATGTGGAGATAAAGGGCGTCGCGAAGCGGGGATGTACCTTCGAGAAGAGGGAAGGCAGGAGGCCGTCGCGGCTCATGGCGAAAAAGACGCGTGTTTGACCGTATATCATCACCAGGAGCACTGTCGTGATGCCAGCGATGGCGCCGACGGAGACAAAACCGGCCACCCAGTTTTGACCCGCCACTTGCATGGCCAAAGCCACTGGCGCAGAAACACCTCTGAACTGGGAATAGGGAACTATGCCGGTCAGGATAGCGGATACGACGATGTAAAGGATGGTACAGATGGCCAGTGAAGAGATAATGCCGATGGGCAGATCCCGCTGCGGGTTCTTCACCTCTTCGGCAGCGGTGGAGACGGCGTCAAAGCCGATGTAGGCGAAAAAGACGATGGCTGCACCTGACCAGATGCCGGAGACACCGTAGGGCATGAAGGGAATCCAATTGGCCGGTTTGACGTACCAGATGCCGACACCGATGAAGAGGAGAACGACAGTCATTTTGACAAAGACCATGAAGTTGTTCACCCGAGCGCTTTCCCGTATGCCGATCGATAGCAGCGCGGTGACGATCAGGACGATGATGACGGCGGGAAGGTTGACAATCCCGCCGCCAGCCGGCGGATTGACCAGCGTCGCCGGCAGGTGAAAGCCTAGGCCTTCGACAAGTTTGACGAAATAGGCAGACCATCCGATGGAGACGGCAGAAGAGGCCAGGCCATATTCGAGGATAAGCGCCCAACCGATCAGCCAGGCCATGAATTCGCCCAAGGTAGCGTAGGAATAGGTGTAGGCGCTGCCCGACACAGGGCATAGGGCGGCAAACTCCGCATAAGCCAGGGCGGCGAAGCCGCAGGCCAGTCCGGCGAGGACGAAGGAGAGGACCAGCGCCGGACCGGCATGTTCGGCAGCGGCGATGCCCGTCAGCACGAAGATGCCTGTTCCGATGATGGCGCCGATGCCGAGCAGGGTCAGATCAAAGGCACCCAATGTTTTTTTCAGGTCTGACTTCGTTTGACCGAACTCGATCAACTGGTCCAGGGATTTTTTCCGCCAGAGGTTCATGAAGAGAGGCTCCTTTCATCGCATGAGGTTCAGAAAGAGAAGTTTTTTCCGAAGGCTCGAGACAAGTTTTCCCTACCTTGATATTCGCTATCACTGGGGAAGTGTAGACAAGCACATATTATAAACAATCGTTCTATTTCGCACAAGTGTCCTTCGCGGGCGGACAAAGAAAAAAGGCGATCAGCACGTTCCCGCAATCGCCTGGACGTTGGACGGTTTATTTTTCATTGCTGCGCCGGTGGATGCACTGTTCAAAAGCACGCTTCATTGCTCGTGTATGTACGGGGTTGATAGAAATGCGGTCCGCCGGTTGGGTGTAGCACCAGGGGGCCATGGGACATTCGGAGCACTTGCCGGTGAGGTTCGGTCTAGGCAAGGGGATGATCCGGGCCATACACACCACCTCCTGTCAAGGAGTATGCCCGCCGCCTCGCTAGGCGATGCGTGAATGACTGAAAAAAGAAAGGTTGTCCTATTTTTTCCAGATTGACGCATAGAGTGTATCAGGTGTGGGGATAGGGGGGACAAGTGTGAAAAAGTCAATGATTCCCGACGGCGGTGAATGGATCATGAACCGCCGGCGTCGACGTCCGGCAGCGGCAGGGGAGGTTGTCGGTGAGGCGGAAAAAGAGGTCGGCTCTGAATCGCCTATGGTCGGAAGGGTCGGCGCGGCTGACGGAGGCGGTCGCCTCGGCGGGGGAAACCGCTGGCTCGGCCGTTTTGGTAGGCAGTCATCGCGGCGCTGGTTTCCCAGTGATCTCACAGCTCGCTGGGGAGAACCGCCGCCGGGGAGGAGAGAGGGGTCTTCGCTTCGCCGCTGGCTCTGGCAAACGGCTATCTCATTGGCCCTCTTTGCGGCGATCTGGCAAGTCTTTCAACTCGACCAGCCCTGGGCCCGCTGGCTGCAAGGGGAGATCCGGCGCTTTGCCACGGAGAACGCGGAGTACGAAGCGCTTCACGAGGCTGTCTTGCGTCTCGGCCTTTGGACGGACGCGGCTGCCGTGACCCCCGTCTTC
Source organism: Heliomicrobium modesticaldum Ice1 (assembly GCF_000019165.1). Lineage (GTDB taxonomy): Bacteria > Bacillota > Desulfitobacteriia > Heliobacteriales > Heliobacteriaceae > Heliomicrobium > Heliomicrobium modesticaldum. The sequence continues at coordinate 2,684,015 of NC_010337.2, read as the reverse complement.
GCCCCTGCCGGCGGAACGGCCCGGGTGGGCCTGCCCGTTGAAACGCCTGTGAAAGGCATCCTTGTCCAGCCTTACGGGCAGCGCGGCGGCCAGTTTTATCCTGGCGTTCGCATCGCCGCGCCGGTGGGATCGCCGGTGATCGCCGGCGTGACCGGCAAGGTAGCCCTGGAATGGCTAGAAAACGGTGGCTACTTTGTTCGAATTGCAGCCGATGATGGAACCGTCCGTATCATAGGCCCGCTGGAGAAGCTGGAGGTGAAAGCCGGCCAGCCGGTAGAGTCCAATACGGTGTTGGGTCGCCTGGCCCGCAGCGAAGCGGACGGTCAGGCGCAGCTCTATCTCGAGGTCCGTCGGGAGGGTTGCAGCGTCGATCCCATGGTGAGTGCGAAGGGGGGACAGCCCCAGTGAGGATCGTCCGCCTGGCCGGGGTGGACGTGCGGATCAACGAATGGCTTATTGTGCTGGCGGCGCTTTACGTCTGGGCCGGTGTGGCCGTGGAGGTGGCACTGGCTTTTGCCTGCGTGGCCTGGCATGAGTTGGGCCACGTGCTCGTCGCCCGGCGCAAAGGTTTCGATGTGCAGGAAGTCGAGTTTTTTCCTTTCGGCGGTGTCGCACGACTTGAACCGGGTCTGGAGCAGAGTCCCGGCGATGAGATCCCCGTCGTCCTGGCCGGCCCCATATTCTCCTTTCTTCTCTTGCTGCTCCTCGAAGGGGGGATGCGGCTGGGTGTCGACTGGGGAGACTATCTCGACTTTTTGCGAAATGTCAATTTCTCTATCGGTCTGTTCAACCTGCTGCCGATCCTCCCCCTCGACGGCGGACGCCTCTGTCGCGCCTGGCTGGCCGGGCGGTGGGGTGTCATGGGCGCCTCCTTGCGCACCGCCAGTTGGGGGGAGGCACTGGCGCTGATCTTCGGACTGCTGGCCATCGTTGGACTCTACGGCGGGCGTAACGGACTCGACCTGCCGCTGATCGCCGGCTTTCTCTTTCTCGGTGCCCATAAGGAAAGGAGCAACGGCCCCATGTTTTTTTGGAACCTGTTCCGGATGAAGCGGCGTAAGCTGGCGGTCCGGGTGGCTTGGAACGGCGAGGTGGTCGTGGCCCGGCGTGATGTGCGCATCTCCAGCCTGCTCCCTCGCATTGTGCCGGATCGCTGTCTGCTCGTCACCGTCGTTGACGAAAATGGCGCAATCATCGGACAGATCAGTGAGAATGAGCTGCTCCAACAGATGCTGCAGGGAAAAGAAGACCCTGCTGTAGGGGAACTGATTCGCAGGGGCGGATGAAGCCAGGCGCTTTTCGCTGTTTTGGAGCTTTCAGCTTAATAGAACAGTGTCGCAGCAAGGCAAAAAAGCGTCTGCTGGGGTTGTCTTTCTGGGATAAAGGGGATAATCTTATCGTGAGTTCCCTTGTACATCGGTTATCATTGAATGAATCAGCGCGTGAGGCGGGGATACCAGTTTGAGTCCTATATGTGATATCAGCCAAATCTTAGAAGATGAACTGCTGCGCAAGGTGACGAAACCGACCCGGTACACGGGTGGCGAGCATAACCAGGTGAAAAAGGACTGGTCTGGCGTCGATGTGGCCATGGCCTTCGCCTTTCCCGACGTCTACGAGGTCGGCATGTCCCACCTGGGTCTGCGCATCCTCTACCACCTGATCAACGAACAGCCGCGCATGGTTATGGAACGTGTTTTCGCCCCCTGGCCGGATATGGAGAAGGCCATGCGCTCGCGCGGGGTGCCCCTTTTTTCCCTGGAGAGCCGGCGCCCGCTGACCGACTTTGATGTGGTCGGCTTTACCCTACAGTATGAGATGTCCTACAGCAACATCCTCAACATGCTCGACCTGGCTGGCATTTCCCTTTTCGCCGAGGAGCGGCTGTACGGCGACCCCCTGATCATGGCCGGCGGCCCCTGCGCCGTCAACCCGGAGCCCCTGGCGCCTTTTATGGATCTCATCCTTCTCGGTGAGGGAGAAGAATTGTTGCCGCGCGTCTTGCAGGCTATCGCTGACTTCAAAAGAGATGCAGGCCTTGGGGCGATAGCCGGGGGCGCAGCAGCGGCAGGAGACGACCTGGCGGAAAGGAGGGATCGCTCCCGCAGGGAGGCGCTGTTGCTTCATTTGGCGACTATCCCTGGTGTCTATGTGCCTGCCCTCTACCGGTCTGAGTATGCTGCCGATGGGTGTTTTCTCGGCACGACGCCTATCCGGGAGGGTGTTCCGGCAAAAGTGAAGAAACAGATCGTGGCCGATCTGGACAAAGCTTATTTTCCCACTACATCGCTGGTGCCTTTCATGGATGTGGTCCATGACCGGGTCATGCTCGAAGTTTTGCGCGGCTGTTCCCGGGCCTGCCGCTTTTGCCAGGCCGGGAGCATCTACCGGCCCGTGCGGGAACGGTCGCCGGAGACGTTGAAGCGGCAGGCGGAGGCGTTGGTCAAGGCGACGGGGTACGATGAGATCGCCCTCACCTCCTTGAGCACGGCCGATTACACCTGTGTGGAGCCGCTGATCAAGGAACTGATCGCCACCCATGCGGAGCAGAAGGTCGGCCTGTCCCTGCCGTCGCTGCGGGTGGACGCTTTCTCGGTCGATCTGGCTAAAGAGGTCCAGAAGGTGCGCAAGACCGGTCTCACCTTTGCGCCGGAGGCTGGGACCCAGCGCCTGCGCGACGTGATCAACAAAGGCGTGACCGAATCCGACCTGATGGAGACTGTCGAAAGCGCCTTTTCTAACGGTTGGACCAGTCTCAAGCTCTATTTCATGATCGGACTGCCTACGGAAACCGAGGAGGACCTGGAAGGGATCGCCCGATTGGCCGAACAGGTCGTCTACAAGGGCACGGCGATCCTGCGGGAGAAGGGGATGAATAAGAGCGTCCGTGTCACCGTCAGCACTTCTTCCTTTGTGCCCAAAGCCCAGACGCCTTTTCAATGGGAGCCCCAGGCGCCCATGGCCGACCTGGAAGAGAAGCAGGCCTTTTTGAAAAAGCGGCTCCGCGATCGCCGGATCAGCTACAGCTGGCATGACGCTCGGATCAGCTTTCTCGAAGCCGTCTTCGCCAAGGGCGACCGTCGGCTCGCCCAGGTGTTGCATCGGGCCTGGCAAAAGGGCTGTGTCTTTGACGGATGGTCCGAATTCTTCCGCTATGAAACCTGGCTGGAGGCCTTCCAGGAATGCGGCGTCGACCCGGCTGATTACGCCTACCGGGCGATCGGTTATGACGACCCCTTGCCCTGGGACCACCTCGACTTCGGCGTCGATCGCCGGTATCTCATTCGGGAACATAAAAAGGCCTTGGCCGCAGCGCTGACCCGGGACTGCCGGGCTGATCAGTGCGCAGGATGCGGCGTTTGTCCGACTTTAGGGGTAAGTATCGATTTGCGGGGTGGAGACCATGTTCCGAGTCCGGATCGCCTTTAGCAAACAGGATCCGGTCCGCTGGCTTTCTCATCTGGACACCCAGAAAGCCTTTGAGCGGGCGATGCGCCGAGCTGCCATCCCCCTGGCCTTCTCGGAAGGCTTTAATCCCCACCCCAAGATCGCCTTTGCGTCGGCGCTGGCCGTCGGGATCGTCTCTTTCGGTGAGTATGTAGATGTTGACCTGGCTGCCGCCGTCGATCCGGCAGAGGTGCGGGAACGGTTGCAAAAGGCGATGCCGGAGGGGTTCGGCATCCATGGCGTCAAGGCGGTGCCGCCAGGAACGCAGGCGCTCATGGCCGTCGTCAACCGGGCCCAGTACCGCCTGCGCGTCCCCCTGCAAGAGCCGCTCGACGAGGCCGTCATCGCAGCGGCCCTGTCGCGCAGCCTTGCCGAAGCATCCTGGCTTGTCGAGCGGGAAGGAAAGAAAGGGGTATCGACAAGGGACATCCGCCCCGGACTGTTTCAACTGACCGGATCTCGCACCGACGACGCGCTGATCCTGGAGATGCTTGTCCAGACAGGCAGCGAGGGCAATGTGCGCCCTGAGGAGGTCCTCGAAGCGGTGTGTCGCTATGGCGATTTGTCCGTCGACCGGGAGCGGGTGCGCATCCTGCGGCTCGGTTTGTTTGTCGCCCAAGGAGAGCGGTTGCTGACGCCTATGGATGTCCTATGAACAAGACCGTCCTTGTACAAGTCGATAAGGAATGGACGAAGGTGGCCGTCCTAGAGGAGGATCGCCTCGTCGAGGTCCACTGGGAGCAGAACGATCGGGGCGCCATGGTGGGCAACATCTACAGGGGCCGTGTGGAGAACGTCTTGCCGGGGATGCAGGCGGCTTTTGTCGATATCGGTTGGGAACGGAACGCCTTCCTCGTCCTTGCCGACGCTTTGCCGGCTCATTTGAAGGACCTGCGGGCCAGCTTATCTATCGGCGATATCCTCAAACCGGGCCAGGAAGTGACGGTGCAGGTGCTCAAGGAGGGGATCGGCGGCAAAGGTCCCCGGGTAACCTGCCACCTGACCCTCCCCGGACGCTGGGTTGTCCTCTTGCCTGACGGCGACCAGGGTGGGGTTTCCCGGCGGATCGAGGACCCGGCCGAACGGGAACGGTTGCGCAAACTGGCCGACCGATTGCGCCAGCCCGGGATGGGCCTCATCGTCCGCACGACAGCCGCCGGCGCTTCCGAGGAGGAACTGGCGGCTGACGTGGCTCGACTGGGGCAGCGTTGGGCGCGGATTCAGGAAAAGGCGAGCCGCCGACCGGCGCCCTGCTTGATTGAGAGCAGCGGTGACCTGGTCGAGCGCCTCCTGCGCGATCGCATCGATGACGGCGTCGAACAGATCCGTGTAAATGACAGGGATGTGTACAGTCGCATGTGGGAGTGGGCCGGGGAGAACCTGCCGGCCCTGCGCCCCCGATTGCGTCTGGAAGAGGGGCGCGACTTCTGGGCTGAGCAGAACCTGCACAGTGAGATCGAAAAAGCCTTGCGGCCTAAGGTCTGGCTCAAGTCAGGCGGTTACCTGGTCATCGAAGAGACGGAGGCGCTCACCGTCATCGATGTGAACACGGGTCGATTCACCGGGACGGTCAATCTGGAGGAGACAATCCGCCAGACCAACATCGAAGCGGCTCAGGAAGTGTCGCGCCAGCTCCGCCTGCGTGAGATCGGCGGGATCATCGTCATCGACTTCATCGACATGCGCGACGATCGGCACCGGGCAGAGGTCCTGGAGACGCTGGAAGCCCACCTGGCGCGGGACAAGGCGCGGACAAGCGTGCTCGGCTTGACGGCGCTTGGGCTTGTGGAGATGACCCGCAAGAAGGTGCGGCAGAGCCTAGGAGCGCTGCTGACGGTGCCTTGTGAGTGTTGTGAGGGGCGGGGGCGGGTTGTGAAGGGGGAGGCGCCTCGCGATATAACCCCTTGACAAAGGTCTCCCTACTCGATAAAATACTGATTTGTAGGTATCTATCCCCTGTTCTCAACCGCTCAGGACGGGCTTGGGAAAGTCGGCTTCGGTCGCGCCTTGATACCTGGCGAGTCTAGTATGGGAGGTGTAGCATTTATGTTCGCGATTATCGAAACCGGTGGCAAGCAGTACAAGGTTCAACAAGGCGATGTGCTCAAGGTGGAGAAACTTGAAGCCAATCCTGGCGATGTGGTCGAAATCGACCGCGTCTTCGCTGTCAGCAAGGATGGAGAACTGAAGGTCGGCGCCCCGACTGTCGAAGGCGCCAAAGTCCTGCTGAAAGTGGAAGACCACGGCAAAGGCAAGAAGATCATCATCTTCAAGTACAAGCCCAAGAAGAACTACCGCCGCAAACAAGGTCATCGTCAGGCCTTCACCCAGGTTCGCGTCGAAGCCATCCAAGCCTAAGGCTGGGCGGCGCGCATGGTCAAGGTGACGGTCTATGTCGATGAAAGGCAACGGATTCTGGGATTTCAAGCCCTAGGTCATGCCGGGGCGGCACCTCGCGGACAGGATGTGGTATGCGCCGGCGTGTCGGCGCTGACCCTCTCGGCTGTCAACGGTTTGGAGCACTTTCTCGGCGCCGAGGCGACCGAGGTGAGCGCCCCCAAGCCGGGAAACTTGAGCTGTCTTTTGCGGGACCCGCTGGCGCCGGAAGCGGCGCAGACGGCCCAGATCATCCTGGAAACAATGGTCCTCGGTCTGCAACAAATCGCGGAAGTTTATCCGCCTTTCCTTCACGTCGAGAAGAGGAGGTGTGTCCCATGCTAGTCATGAATCTGCAGTACTTCGCCCACAAAAAAGGTGTCGGCAGCTCCCGAAACGGCCGCGACTCCGAAGCCAAACGCCTGGGCGTCAAGCGCAGCGATGGTCAAGCCGTTTTGTCCGGCAACATCCTGGTCCGCCAGCGCGGCACCAAAATTCACCCTGGCAACAACGTGGGTCTGGGCAGTGACGACACCCTGTTTGCCCTGATCGACGGCGTCGTTAAATTCGAACGCAAAGGTCGGGACAAAAAACAGGTCAGCGTCTACGCTGTCTAAGAAATCGAGTAGGAGGGGGTGATTAACCCCCGTCCTCTCACACCACCGTACGTACCGTTCGGTATACGGCGGTTCATGCTGGTTGACGATGAGATTGGTATGTTTCGACTAAACTGACTAAGCCCTGTTTCCGCCAGTAGGCGAGGCCAAGGGCTTTATTCATTTGCGGGGTCAAGGACAGACGCCAATATCCTTTTCGTGAGCCGCTGATGTTGCATGCCCATTCCTCCGGGATCCCCAACGCCACTAAGTTTCGTCTTCGTGTCTTCGGGCGCTTCCATTGCTTGAGCAGGCACATCCGCAGTCGTCGGCGAAGCCACTCATCCAACTCTTTAAGTACGCTTGGCGTGTCAATGAGTCGAAAGTAGCCCATCCAGCCTTTCAGGTATTGGTTGAGGGTGACCAGTCGGTCCTCCATCGCAATGCTTCGGTTCCGCCCAGTGAACTGGCGAATCTTCTCTTTCACCCGTTTCACCGTTTGGGGGGCGAGCCGAATCTTTGCTGCCTTATGCCACGTAAATGAAAACCCCAGAAACTTTCGGTTCCAGGGTCGGTCGACTGCGCTTTTCTCCCAGTTGACCTGCAGTTTTAACCGCCCCTCCAGAAACTTTGCCATACCCTCCATCACTCGTTGCCCTGCCCGTCGACTGCGGACGTAGACGTTACAGTCGTCGGCGTACCGGCAGAAGCGATGTCCCCGGCTTTCCAGTGCCTTATCCAAATCATCCAGGATGATGTTCGCCAGCAAAGGGCTGAGTGGACCTCCCTGGGGTGTTCCTTCCTCGCTCTTCACACGAATCCCGTTGAGCATGACCCCGGCCTTGAGGTATTCTCGGATCAACTTCAAGATTCGTTTGTCCTTCACCTTGCGCGCTACGCGCGCCATGAGAATGTCGTGATTGACGCGATCAAAGAACTGGGCCAGGTCCATGTCAACCACCCATCGGTAGCCGTCGGCGATGTATTCCTTCGCTTTCTTCACCGCTTGGTGCGCACTCTTTCCCGGACGAAATCCGTAGCTGTTCGTGGAAAAGTCAGGGTCGAAGATCGGCATCAGGATCTGGTTCAGGGCCTGTTGGATCAGTCGATCGACGACAGTGGGAATGCCCAGCTTCCGTGTTCCGCCTTGGGGTTTGGGAATTTCAACCCGCCGGACCGGTTGCGGTCGATAGGTCCCCTCCAACAATTCCTGTTTAATGCGCGACCATTCCTCTTTTAGGTACGGGCGCAGGGATTCTAGCCCCATACCGTCGATTCCGGCCGCGCCTTTGTTGGCCATGACTCGCTTATACGCTTCCGTCATGTTCCCTCGTTCGACGACTTTCTCCATCAGGTCATACGTCTCTTCGCGGGGTTGCTTCGCTTCTTGTGCCGGTAACGCGCTCGGCACTCCACCGGTCCCCTGCGGATTCACCGCTTCCTCCCGTTGGCAGTTCCCTTTCGGGATATTCGGCTGTCTCTGCGCGTCACGCGAACGCATCGTCGCTTCCCCTTCCATCATGTTCGGTCCTTCATCTGGCCGGACGTCGGGCCAGCCTACTATGACCTCTGCTGACTCCTGCCGGTTCAGCCACGCCTTTCGGCGTGGTTTCCCAAGTTACTTGGTCCCCCGGCAGGCCTCCCCGGGTAAGAACGTTGCCTTTCCCTCCATCTACCCGCCCCATTTACTCTCGGCAGCCTTCGGTGACAAGGACTTCGCTTTGTTCGGCAAGCTCATCCAACTGCCGCTAGCCTCACCTGGGGTTCGTGGTCCTCGGGCCGGAGGTTTGCCGCTGGCTTCCTTCAGATTCCGCCTCGCGGCGGACACCCTTGCCTTAAGCTAACGCCTACTGCCACCTTCGGCGTTCGGGACTTCCACCCTAGAGACAACGCCCATGCCGGGCGCACCAAAGCAGCCCCCGGAGAAATCCGGGGGCTTTTTGTCAATATTAATATTGTGCGTCGGACTGCGGCTTCAGCAATGCCGATCCGGCGCCGCCGGGAGTGGTTTCCAATGGTGGAGAGTGGTTTTCTGGAAGCATCGGATCGGAGTACCTCGATAGAAAGTTGTTCTGCCGAGATACACTTGGCCGGCTTCAGCCCCGATGCGCCCGCCTGGGTGAAACTGTGGCGGGAACTCCGTCACGATTTTATCAACCATCTGCAGACGATCTTAGGATACATCCAGGTGGGGCGGGGGGAGCGCTCTCTCGAATACCTCCGCCATGTGGCCCAGCAGCTCCAGGAGGCTGGCAGCATCATGACCTTAGGCATCTTGCCGGTCATCGCCCATCTGCTGCTCAAGGGTCAGGAACTGCGGGAACAGGCCATTCACCTGCGCGTCCAGGTTGACCGGGGATGGGAACCGCGACCATGGCAGGTCGAGCACAAGGCCCGTCGATTAGCGTCGGTCGCGTCGGCCGCGATCGAGTCGTTACTCCCGACACGGGACCAGTCGGAGGAGGAACCGGTGCTCTGTCTGCGCTTTTGTGGTCCTGAGCCCATTCTGAAAGCATATTGGCTCGACCGTGATGAGACGATGGCGACGATAACACTGTCTGCTATTTTGCGCGAATAGTCATCATCGTCATTGCCTCACCCTGTAGCGGGGTCGGCTAATCAGCACCGCAATCGAAGTATCACTGAACCGACAATTGGGTTCGATTCCATAGGAGGTGACGCCGTTGTTTTACGATCAGGCGAGGATATTCGTCAAAGGCGGTGACGGGGGAAACGGCATCGTCTCCTTCCGCCGGGAAAAATACGTCCCTGAAGGCGGCCCCAACGGCGGCGACGGTGGCGACGGCGGCAACGTCATCTTCATCGGCGACGAAGGGCTGCGCACCCTCGTCGATTTTCGCTACCAGCGTCACTACAAGGCTGAACGGGGCGAGCACGGCATGGGTAAGAACATGCACGGGCGCAACGGCCAGGACATGACCGTCCGGGTGCCCATCGGTACCGTTGTCAAAGATGCCGAGACAGGCAAGATCCTGGTGGATATCACCTGTGATGGCCAGCAGTACATCGCCGCCAGGGGTGGAAGAGGCGGACGGGGCAACGCCAAGTTTGTCAGTTCCACCAACCGGGTGCCCCTGATCGCCGAAAAGGGTGAACCTGGCGAAGAGCATTGGCTGGAATTGGAATTGAAGCTGCTGGCTGACGTAGGGCTCGTCGGTTTCCCCAATGTGGGCAAATCAACCCTCATCGCCAGCGTATCGGCGGCCCGTCCGAAGATCGCCAACTATCATTTTACGACACTGGAACCCAACCTGGGCGTCGTCCGCATCGCCGAGGGACAGAGTTTCGTCATGGCCGACATCCCGGGGCTGATCGAAGGCGCCCACACCGGTGCCGGCTTAGGTCATGACTTCTTGCGCCATACCGAGCGCACTCGCTACCTGATCCATGTTCTGGATATCTCCGGCAGCGAAGGGCGCGACCCCTTGGAAGACTACGACGCCATCAACCGGGAACTGGCCCTCTACAAACCGGAACTGGCCGATAAGCCGATGGTTATCGCCGCCAATAAAATGGATCTGCCCGGTGCTGAGGAAAACCTGGCGCGCTTGCGGGAAAAGCTCGGCGAAGGTGCTGTCATTTTCCCTATCTCCGCCGCCACCCGGCAGGGGCTGGAACCGCTCATCTATCATGTTCACAAAGGGCTGGAAGAACTGGGGCCTGTCGTCTTTGAAAGGGTCACCGCTGACGCCCATATGGATGTCCGCTTTACCGGCAAGACAGAGGAACGCTTCAAGATCCACCGCGATGAACAGGGCGTTTTCGTTGTCACCGGCAAGGAAGTAGAGCGCCATGTGGCCATGACGGACATGGAAAATGAAGAATCGGTAGCTCGCCTGCAGCGCATCTTCGATGTCATGGGCGTCGATCAGGCATTAAGAGACGCCGGTTGCCAGCACGGCGATCCGGTCCGCATCGGCGATCTGGACTTTGACTTCATCGAGTATGCGGCTCAATATGCCGAACGCGACGATGACGGTGAAAATGGGTGATGACGAAAAAATAAACGATTTGCCCAATTTGCTCGATTCTGAAAAAATGTGTAAAAAGGGTCAAGGCAGGAAACTTTCAATGCATCGAGAATAATGCACGAAACGAATCCACTTGGAGGTGCGCCCAGTGTTCGGACGCCAAGACCTGCCCAAAGCCCGCCGCGTCATCGTCAAGGTGGGCACCAGCATCTTGACCCATGGCACGGGCAAGCTCAATCTGGAGCAGATGGAAAAGCTCGTCCGGCAACTGGCGGATCTTTCTAATCGGGGTCATCAGGTCATACTGGTCACTTCCGGCGCCGTCGGTGCCGGGATGGGGAGACTAGGCCTAGAGAAGCGGCCCAAATCAGTGCCGGAAAAACAGGCTTGCGCCGCTGTCGGCCAGGGCATCCTGATGCACATGTATGAAAAACTCTTCGCTGAGTATGGCCTCGTCGTCGCCCAGGTGCTGTTGACGCGGGATGACTTCGCCTTCCGGGAACGCTACATCAACGCCGGCAACACCCTCGAGGCGCTCCTGCGGATGAACGTCATCCCCATCATTAATGAAAACGATACAGTCGCCATTGATGAGATCCGCCTCCGCTTCGGCGACAATGACACCTTGTCGGCGCTGGTGGCGGGCCTGGTCCGAGGCGACCTGTTGATCCTGCTGACCGATATCGACGGACTCTACTCGGCCAACCCGCGGGTGGATCCGACTGCCGTCTTCATCCCCGAAGTGGCCGAGATCACACCGGAGATCGAGGCGATGGCGGCCGGCGCAGGCACAAACCTGGGCACCGGCGGCATGGCGACGAAGCTGCAAGCGGCCAAAATCGCCGTCGAATCGGGTGTAGCCATGGTCATCGCCCGGGGCAGCCGCCCCAACGCGCTCCGGGAGATCATGAACGGGGCGGAGGTGGGGACATTGTTCGTCCCCAACGAAACGCCACTGCCCGGTTATAAGCGCTGGCTGGCTTTCGGCTCCGCCTCCAGCGGCCGCATCCATATCGACGCCGGCGCCGCCGAGGCCATCGTCTCAGGCGGTAAAAGTCTGCTTCCCTGCGGCATTACCGGCGCCGAAGGCGAGTTTCAGAGCGGAGACATGGTGAGCATCATCTCGCCGGATGGCCTGGAAGTAGCCCGCGGCGTCACCCAGTACTCGGCCGATCAGGTCCGGCGCATCATGGGGAAACAATGCCAGGACATCGAAGCCGTTCTGGGCGTGAAAGGTGTTGACGAGGTCGTTCACCGGGACAATCTGACCGTCATGGTCTCTCGGCATATCGGCTAGCCCACGATAGCGCAGGCGTAAAAGAACCACAGGCGAAACAGGGGGAAAAAGACATGATCGTATATTCCGAACTGTCATTAAAGGGTAAAAAAGCGAAGGACGCTGCCTACAAATTGGGGTCTTTGTCCTCGCAGGTCAAAAACAAGGCCCTTGAAGCGATGGCTTATGCCCTAGTAGCCCAGGAAGAAGAGATCCTGGCCGCTAACGCCCTCGACATGGAAGCGGGACGGCAAAAAGGCATGTCCAAGGCGCTTTTGGACCGGTTGATGCTGAACAAAAAGCGCATCGAAGAAATGGCGGAAGGCCTGTACGCCCTTGTCAGCCTGCCTGATCCGATCGGCGAGGTAAAGCGCCAGTGGCGTCGCCCCAACGGCCTGGAAATCGGCCAGGTGCGCGTTCCTCTTGGTGTCGTTGGGATCATCTACGAAGCCCGGCCCAACGTCACCGTGGACGCCGCCGGTCTCTGCCTGAAGACAGGAAACGCTGTCATCCTGCGCGGCGGCTCTGAGGCGATCCGCTCCAACATGGCCATCGTCAAGGCCATTTCCAAAGCATCCGAAGAGGCAGGTATCCCCGAAGGGGCGATTCAACTGGTGGAGGATAGTAGCCGCGAAGTGGCTCAACAGATGATGACCATGAACGAATACCTGGACGTGCTCATCCCTCGCGGCGGCGCCGGATTGATTCAGGCTGTCGTTAAAAACGCCACCGTGCCGGTCATTGAGACGGGCGTTGGCAACTGCCACATCTACGTCGACGCCGACGCCGACCTGGAGATGGCAGAAAAGATTATCATCAATGCCAAGTGCCAGCGCCCTGGCGTCTGCAACGCTGCCGAGTCGCTCCTCGTCCACCAGGATGTGGCCCGCAAGTTCATTCCTCATATCGGCAAGGTGTTGACGGAGATGAACGTGGAACTGCGCGGCTGCCCCCGCACGTTGAGCCTCTTTTCCGGGATCAAGGAGGCCACCGATGAAGATTATGCCACTGAGTTTCTCGACCTGATCCTGGCCGTGAAAATCGTCGACAGCTTTGACGAGGCACTGGAACATATCCGCAAATACTCGACAGGCCACTCGGAGGCCATCGTCACCCGTGACTACAGCCGCGCCCGTGAGTTCACCCGCCGTGTCGACGCTGCTGCCGTCTATGTGAACGCCTCCACCCGTTTCACCGACGGCTTCCAATTCGGCATGGGCGCCGAGATCGGCATCTCCACCCAGAAACTGCATGCCCGCGGCCCTATGGGATTGAATGAGTTGACGACGATCAAGTATGTCTGCTACGGCGATGGACAGATCCGTTAATTCCCCTGTTGAGCGCAAGGGCTTTATCATCGGTCCCCACGGCGTCGTCATCTCCATCCCCGAAGACTTGGCCCACTATGAGTGGGTGGATACCAGTTACGGGATCAAGGTGCCCAAGATCAAAGTGCCCCAAAAGGAGGCAGCGCAAACAGGGGAAGCAATGGTCCGCGTGGGGATTATGGGCGGCACCTTCGACCCTGTCCACTACGGCCACCTGGTGACGGCGGAGGCAGCGGCCGATCTGTTCGACCTCTCTGTCGTCGTCTTCGTGCCTTCAGGCCGACCACCGCACAAGCAGCACCAGGACGTCACAGATCCCTGGGAACGCTACCGGCTGACCGAATTGGCCACCTGTTCCAACCCCCGTTTTCGCATGTCCGACGTAGAGGTCATCCGCCCCGGCTATTCCTACACCATCGATACGGTTCGCGCCTTCCGGCGTGAGTACGGAGAGCAGGCCGAGTTTTTCTTCATCACCGGCGCTGACGCCATCCTGGAGATCATGACTTGGCGCCAGATCGACCAGCTGATGGCCGAATGCCGCTTCATCGCCGCCTACCGCCCCGGCTATGGCCGGGACCACCTCCGGAAAGCGGTAGCGCGCATGGAGGCTTTTTCCGGTCGGATCCACCTAGTCGAGGTGCCGGCCTTGGCCATCTCCTCCACCGATATCCGACGGCGCCTCTATGAAGGTCGCTCCGTCAAATACCTGCTGCCTGAGCCGGTGCTCCATCGCATTATGGAAACCGGCGTCTACCATCTTGCGTCGCGCCATCGGCAGCCTCGCGAATAACCCCGCCGTTTCCGGTCATACTAAGTCGCGAGCGCAGGGCGAAGAGGAATATCGCTTGAAGCCAGAATCAGGGTTTATGGTGAGGTGAATGGGATTGACGCGGACCCTCTATGTGGGTAATTTGCCTTGGGCGACCAAGCCCGAGAACCTGACAGAACTTTTTTCCCCTTATGGGGAGGTTTTGAGCAGCCGGATCATCACAGACAGAGAGACCGGCCGTTCAAGAGGTTTCGGTTTCGTCGAGGTCAGAGATGAAGACGCCGAGCGCATGGTGGAAGCCATGAATGGCGCCGAGTACGAAGGCAGGATGCTGACCGTCAACGAGGCCAAGCCCAGGCAGGATCAATAAAAGAATTTATATGCACCTCCTAGACCGTAGCGGGATAGGAGGTTTATTATTGTGTATGACGGAAAGGATGATCCTGTTGGGAGATTGGCAAGCCATCAGCCGGCGCCTGCAAGAAGATCTGGCCCGTGAGATGAGCCCGCGTCGTTTTATCCATACGGTAGGGACTGGTGAAACGGCTTACCGATTGGCTGTTCAATGGGGCGCTGATCCGGAGCGAGCCCGCCTTGCAGCCCTTGCCCATGACATTGCCCGCGAATGGCCCTCCGACCGGCTGCTGCAAGCCTGTGAGGAGGCCGGCGTTCCCCTCGAACCGTGGGAGCGAAATCAGGTGGAACTTCTCCACGGCTACGCCGGCGCCTGGTGGGCGGCGAAGGTGTACAGACTCGATGATGACGAGGTGCTCAAGGCGGTGCGTCATCACACGATAGGCCACCCCGGCATGGCCCTTCTGGAGAAGATCGTCTATCTGGCCGACAAGATCGAACCTAATCGGGCCTACAAGGGTGTCGACAGGCTCCGCAAACTGGCTGGACAGTCGCTGGACAGCGCCGTCCTCGCCTGCCTCGATCAGGCGATCGAGCATGTCCTCCGCAAAGGCGGGCTGCTGCACCCCCTCACGGTCGAGACGCGCAATCGGTTAATCCTGGAGCGAAAACGGGAAGGCATGGACAGTCAACAACATATCGAAAAAACAACGGAAAAGCCCAATCGTTAAAAGGACTATCATCACACAAAGCCATCACGTAGAAACAATAAACAGGGAGGAAAGGGTAACTTGGGACAAGACAGCAAAGCAACGGCCATCGCCATCGCCGAAGCGGCCGCCGATAAAAAAGCCTATGACATCACCCTTCTCGATCTGCGCGGCAAGTCGAATGTGACTGACTATTTTGTCCTCTGCAACGGCAATTCGACGCCCCAGGTGCAAGCCATCTGCATGAACATCGAAGAAAAACTGAAGGATTACGGCCGCCACACCCTGCGCGTAGAAGGCTACCGAGACGGGCGCTGGGTGCTGATGGACTACGGCGATGTGGTTGTTCACATCTTCCGCCCCGAGACGCGAGACCATTATGCCTTGGAACGCCTCTGGGGCGATGCGCCCAGGGCGGTGGAGCCGAACTTCGGGGAGTTCATGCAGTAGCATCGTCGCTGTCAGGGCGCCTTCTCATCCCGCGGGAGCAGATGGGCGCCCTCATCAGGGCAGCGAGGTGATACGAAAGTGATTGTCTTACCGAAATACATAAGTGTTATGAAACGGACAACCGTTGGCCTGCTTTTCGCGTCTACGATCAGGCAGGGGTGAGACGATGAGACATGTGCTAGCACTGCAGTGTATCCATTGCGGGAAACAGCATGATCCCGGCGATGTGGACTATTACTGTCCCCTCTGCGGCTACCATGAGGGCATCCTCGACGTGCTCTATGACTATGAGGCGGTCAAGGCGGAGATGGACCCTGTCACCTTCAGCGCGGGCGGACCGCGCTCCATGTGGCGGTACCTGCCGCTCCTGCCGGTCGCCGAACCGGAGCGGATCAGCCATCTGCAGGTCGGCTGGACGCCTCTCTATCGAGCCTCGAGGCTGGCAGAAACGCTCGATGTGGCCGACTGCTGGGTGAAAGATGAAGGCCGCAACCCGACGGCCTCTTTCAAGGACCGGGCCAGCGCCGTAGGGGTTCTCAAGGCCATGGAGAGAGGCGCCTCCCGGATCACCTGTGCCTCCACGGGCAACGCGGCCTCCTCCTTAGCGGGCTTTGCCGCCGCCGCCGGTCTGCCGGCCTCCATCTTCGTTCCTAAGCGGGCGCCGGAAGCCAAGGTGGCCCAGTTGCTCGTCTTCGGCGCCCAGGTGTTTTCCGTTCAAGGAACCTATGATCAAGCCTGGGAACTGTGCATGGCGGCCAGCAGCCACTTCGGCTGGTACAACCGCAACTGCGCCATCAACGCTTACCTAATTGAAGGGAAGAAAACGGTCGCCCTGGAACTCGTTGAGCAGTTCCGGGAGCGGGGCGCCTTCCCCGACTGGGTCGTCGTCTCTGTCGGCGACGGCTGCACTATCGGCGGCGTCTGGAAAGGCTTCAAGGAGATGCAGCGCATCGGCTGGATCGAAAAGACGCCGAAGATCCTGGGTGTGCAGGCCGCCGGTTGCCAGCCCTTCGTCACCGCCTGGCGGGAGGGGAAAAGGCTCACCCCTTGTGAGGCCGATACCTTGGCTGATTCCATCGCCGTCGGTCACCCCCGCAATTTTGTCAAAGGGCTGCGAGCCGTGACAGAATCGGGCGGGGCTTATGTCGCCGTACCCGACCAGGCCATCCTCGAAGCCATGACCACCCTGGCCCGCAAGGCCGCCGTCTTTGGCGAACCGGCCGGCGCCACCGGTGTGGCCGGCGTCCAGGAGGCTCGCCGTCAAGGGATCATCGGCCCTGACGATGTGGTGGCTGTCATCGTCACGGGAAATGGCTTGAAGGACATCGCCAGCGCCATCCGGGCGGCCGGGCTGCCCGTGCCGGTCGATCCAGCGTTGGATGCTGTCCGGCGCGTAGCGAGCCCCTGACAGGCGACAAGTGGGGGACTTCTGGCGAGAAGCAAAGCGGCCGAGAGGAAGTTCGCACAGTCACGGCGAAGAAGAACATGGTAACGGGGTTGCCCGACATGGGTTTCCCCCTGGGGAGGAATCGATATGACCCGGATTCCCTTTGGACCGACCTACGATGAAATGCTTCACCCAGAGCGCCTGGACCCTTCGCTTCGTTCCCAGGCGCTCTTTGCGCTGCGCCAGAACGAACTGGACCCGCTCAACCTTTTCAATATCACCTGGAAAAACAGCGATAACCAAGTGCGCAAGGTCGTCCTGCCGCCGGCCCTCACCGGTGTTGATGCCAACATCGTCGTCATGCTTGGCTACGGCTTCCCCTCAGGCTCCCACAAAGTCGGCCCCGCCTACAGCACCCTGATGGAAGGGCTTGTCGATGGTGAGATCATCCCCGGCGTACATACCATCCTTGGCCCGTCGACAGGCAATTTTGGCATCGGCACCGCTTACATCTCCAACCTGCTCGGTTTTAAGGCTATCGTCATCATGCCCGACAACATGAGCAAGGAGCGCTATGAGCGGATCCAAAAATACGGCGGTGAGCTGGAACTGACGCCGGGCAGTGAATCGGATGTCATCTTGACGCTGGAACGGACCCATGAGATGATGAAAAACCCCGCCTATAAAGCCTTGGCCCAGTTCGAGCTTTTTCCCAACTACCGCTTCCACCGCCACGTGACCGGCAATAGTGCCATCGAGGCCGTCCAGGGCGTCGGCAACGGGCGCGTCGCCGCCTTTGTCTCAGCACCCGGTTCTGCCGGCACCCTCGCCGCTGGCGATCAGATCAAAGCCGTCTTCCCGGAGGCCAAGATCGGGGCGCTGGAACCCTATGAGTGCTCGACCCTGGCTAACGGCGGGCGCGGTCAGCATCGCATCGAAGGCATCGGTGACAAGATGTGCACCCTCATTCACAATGTGCTGACCACCGATTTCATCATCCTGATCCGGGATGAGGAAACGATCCAGGGACTGAAAGTTTTCCGGGACGGTGTAGAGGTTCTTACCCGGATGGGTGTTGATCGCGATTTTGCCCTGTCCATCCGCGACTGGTTCGGCCCCTCAGGGATCTGCAACATCCTGGGCGCCATCAAGATAGCTAAGTTCCTCCGCCTCGGCCCTGGCGACAACGTGGTCACCGTCGCCACCGACGGCTTTGACCGCTACCATTCGGTGATAGAAGACCTGGACCGCCGTTACCTGGAAACGGCGCCCTTCGTCCTCGAACGGTGGGCTAAGGACATCTTCCTTGGTGCCGATGACCAGCTGGTCTTCGATGTCCGACGCGCCGATAAAAAAGAGCGGCTCTTTCAGCAGAAAGAGAAAGACTGGCTCAAGTTCGGCTACAGCATCGACTTCCTCAACGCCATGCGTGAAGCCGGCTTCTGGGAGGAACAGTACGCCAAGGTGAAGGTCTACAACGAGAAGATCGCCGCGAGCCGACAAAAAGACTGATCCACCGGCCTTACACCCCAGACTTGCCGTACAAGTACTACCCAAATGAAGACTTTACAAAAGAGGGAAAAGACACCAAGGATGGTCAAAAAGCCACGGTGGCTTTGAACGTAAACGGCGAAAAATGAAGCCGAAGGTCAAGAATAGACGCTTTCAGGTCTTGCTTTTCAAAGGTTCTGGGAATAAAATTACAAGTATCAGGGAAATGGATCGGATCAGCGAATGGACTGACAGAAGGGCAATGGCGCCCTTCACCGCGAAGGGAAGAGGCCGCGTGGTGAAGGGCCTTTTATTTGTGGCTGATAGAACTAGCGTGAGGAGGGATGGAGACGTCTGCGAGGGAAAATTCGACAACCCTCGCTATAACAGTCTGTAATACAACAAAAACAAAACAGGGAGGATGTATTCGTGAAATTCAAATCCAAAAGGCTGGCGATTCTCCTGAGCCTGACCCTCGCCCTCGGTCTCGTGCTGACCGGTTGCGGCGGACAACCTACCGCTTCTCAACAACCGGCAGACAAAGCGACTGGCGACAAAGTCAAGGTGGCCTTCGTCTATGTCGGACCTGTCGGCGACGCCGGTTGGTCCTACGCCCATGACCAGGCTCGCAAGTACCTGGAAAAAGAAATGCCCAATGTGGAAACGTCTGTCGTGGAGTCTGTACCCGAGGGCGCTGACGCTGAGCGGGTGCTCACAGAGTTGGCCACTAAAGGCAATAAGATCATCTTCGCCACCAGCTTCGGCTATATGGACTATGTGATCAAAGTGGCCCAGAAATTCCCCGATGTGACTTTCCTTCACTGCTCCGGTTATAAGACGGCGCCCAATGTGGGTACATACTTCGGACGCATCTACCAGGCCCGCTACCTCTCCGGTCTCGCCGCCGGCAAACAGACACAGAGCAACGTCATCGGCTATGTGGCGGCCATGCCCATTCCCGAAGTTATCCGCGGCATCAACGCTTTTACCTTGGGCGTGAGGGAAGTCAACCCCAGCGCCATCGTCAAAGTTGTCTGGACCAACACCTGGTATGACCCTGCCAAAGAAAAAGATGCCGCCAAGAGCCTCCTCGATGCTGGCGCCGACGTGATCGCCCAGCACCAGGACACCCCTGCTCCGATGCAGGCTGCTGAGGAAAAAGGCAAATTCGGCGTCGGTTACAACACCGACATGAGTTCCTTCGCGCCCAAAGCTGTGTTGACCGGTCCTGTCTGGAACTGGGGGCCCTACTATGTAAAGACCGTCAAGGCGGTCATGGACAAGTCCTGGAAGCCTGAGCAGTATTGGGGTCCCATGTCCGACAACATCGTCGACCTCGCTCCCTATGGCCCCATGGTGAGCGATGACACGAAAGCCCTGATCGCCAAAAAGAAAGAGTCCATCGTCAAAGGTGAATGGGATGTCTTCACCGGCCCGATCAAAGACCAGTCCGGTCAGGTGAAGGTGCAAGAAGGCACCAAGATGACCGACAAGGAAATGCTCGAATTCAACTGGTTCGTCCAGGGTGTCGACGGAACCATCCCCAAGTAAACTTTTTCACATATTCGGCGTGGACAGCTTTTTATCAGTGAAGAGGTTGATGGGAAAGGCGCTCTTTATGCAAACAGCCCCTTCTCCACGAAACAACGTTTTTTCGTAAAATTCAGAGGTTTTCCAGGATGCAGGGTTCAAGCAATATCAGGATGGTCGCCGTCCGCCAGTTTTCTGGCGGACGGCAAGCCATTTGTCGGGCTGATTTTTGCAAACGACAACATAGGGTAGGGTGCATGTGATGGACGATATGGTCGAGATGATCGACATAACCAAACGATTCCCCGGTGTCGTGGCCAATGATCGGGTCAGCTTCGCCGTTCGCAAAGGGGAGATTCATGCCCTGCTCGGAGAGAACGGCGCAGGGAAGAGCACCCTGATGAACGTGCTCACCGGACTCTACCGCCCCGATGGCGGCGAGATCCGCATCAACGGGCGACCGGTGGAACTGCTGTCTCCGCGGGACGCCGTCGCACATGGTATCGGCATGGTGCATCAGCACTTCAAGTTGGTTAAGCCCTTTACTGTATCGGAAAACATCCTGCTCGGCCTCAAAGGGATCCGGCAGGTTTATGACATTCGCGCCATCAACGCCCAGGTACGGGCGGCCAGTGAGAAATACAGCCTCCTGGTCGATCCCGCTGCCCCGGTGTGGCAGTTGTCTGTCGGGGAACAACAGCGGGTGGAGATTCTGAAGATCCTCTTCCGCGGCGCAGACATCATCATCCTCGACGAACCTACAGCCGTCTTGACGCCTCAGGAGGCCGTCAGCCTGTATGCGACCTTGCGGCGTATGGCCGATGAGGGCAAGGCGATCATCGTCATCTCCCACAAGTTGAGCGAGGTGCTCGGCAACACAGACCGCATCACGGTGTTGCGGGGCGGTCGCTCCGTCGGCACCGTCTACACAGCGGAAACCGACGAGATGCAACTGACGCAGATGATGGTTGGCCGGACGGTCATCTTGCGCACCGACAAGGCCCCGGCGAAACGAGGCGACAAGATCCTCGAATTGACCGATGTATCCGCCCTCAACGACCGGGGGCTTCCGGCTTTGAAGTCGCTTTCGCTCGACATCTACGGTGGTGAAATCCTGGGCATCGCTGGCGTAGCCGGCAACGGCCAGCGGGAATTGGCCGAGGTGGTAGCCGGACTGCGGGCCATTGAGACGGGCGTGAAAAAGATCAACGGCGTGGAGATGACCCAGGCGACGCCGAAAGCGATGATCCGGGCCGGCGTCAGCTACATTCCCGAGGATCGCCTTGGCACCGGTTTGGCGCCGAACATGAACGCTGTCGAGAACTACCTGTTGAAGGGCGGCGGCGAGGCCCGGGGCATCATCAATTGGAAAAAAGCGGCCCGGGATACAGACGAGATCATTCAACGTTTTGACGTAAAAATCGCCAACGCCAAGGAGCCGGTCAAGATGCTCTCCGGCGGCAACTTGCAAAAGCTGCTCCTTGGGCGAGAGATCTCCAATAACCCTCGGCTGATTGTGGCCATGTACCCCATGCGTGGCCTTGACGTAGGAGCCATGGAAACGATCCGCAACCTCCTGGTGGCCCAGCGCGACGCCGGCGTCGCCATCTTGCTCATCTCGGAAGAATTGGAAGAGCTGTTTGACCTGTCTGATCGCATCGCTGTGCTTCATGGCGGTGAGATCATGGGCGTCGTCGACCCGCGGGCGGCAACCATCGAAGCGGTGGGCATGATGATGGCAGGTGAGCGGATGGATGCCGCAGCGAGGAGGGTGAAGAGGGATGCATCCTGAACGGGCAGAAAGACAAGGATTCGCCGGACGCCTGCGCCTTGCCGATTGGCGTTTCGAAAAGCGGAGCAACACCCCCGCGATGGCGATCGTCCTCGTTCCGGTGCTATCCATCGTCATCGGATTGATCTTCGCTGGTTTCTTTATCGCCGCCACCGGCAAGGAACCCTTGAGGGTTTACTCGCTGATGCTGGAAGGCGCCTTCGGCTCCTCTTACGGGATATCGGAAACGGTCGTCAAGGCCATCCCGCTCATGCTCTGTAGCCTTGCCGTATCGATCGCTTTTCGCATGCAGTTGTGGAACATCGGCGCTGAAGGTCAGTTGTACATGGGCGCCTTCGGCGCCAGTTGGGTCGCTCTCAACTGCCCGGACTGGCCGGCTTATGTGCTGCTTCCTGCTATGGCGATCATGGGCATGGGCATGGGCGGCCTTTGGGGCCTCCTGCCGGCTATCCCCCGGGCTTATCTGAAGGTAAATGAGACGATCACCACCTTGTTGATGAACTACATCGCCATCCTCTGGGTCGATTACCTTGTTTACGGTCCCTGGAAGGACCCTAATGGCTTCAATTTCCCCATTACGGCGCCCTTTTCCCCGAGCGCCATCTTGCCGGCCTTCGGGACGAGCCGCATCCACATAGGCCTCTTCTTGGCGCTGATCACGGCGGCCATTCTCTATTTCGTCCTCCGCCACACCCGCTGGGGCTTTGAGATCCGCGTCAGCGGCGAGAGCCCCTCAGCTGCCCGTTACGCCGGCATGAACCACGTCAAAAATATCCTCCTGGTCATGTTCGTCAGCGGCGCCCTGGCCGGCCTCGCCGGCATGACCGAGGTTTCCGGCATCACCCAGCGGCTTCAGCACGGCATCTCGCCAGGCTACGGTTATTCAGCCATCATCATCGCCTGGCTGGCCCGCCTGCACCCCTGGGCGATCGTCTTCGTTTCCTTCCTCTTCGGCGGCCTCCTCGTCGGCGGTTACAGCATCCAGACGAGCGGTTTCCCGGCAGCGACCGTCTCTATGCTGCAGGGGGCCATCCTGTTCTTCGTTGTCGGCGGCGAAATTTTTGTCAACTATCGGCTGAAAACCAGCGGGAAGGAGGGGCAATAATATGGAAACATCGATATGGGTATCCCTCCTGGCCACTGGCGTCATCGCCGGCACCCCGCTCCTTTTCGCCGCCCTCGGCGAGATCCTGTCAGAGCGAGCCGGCATCCTCAACCTGGGCGTCGAGGGCATGATGCTTGTCGGTGCTGTCACCGGTTTTCTCGTCACGCACAGCGCCCAGAACGAATGGAGCGGCCTGGCCATGGCCACTGTCGCCGGCGGCCTGATGGCTTGCATTCACGCCTTTTTGTGCATCACCTTGCGGGCCAATCAGGTCGTCAGCGGTCTCGCCTTGACCATCTTCGGTTCCGGACTCAGCGGTTACCTCGGCAAAAGCCTGATCGGCGTCCCCCTGGCCAACACCTTCAAACCCGTCCCCATCCCCGTTCTCAGCGATATCCCCTTTATCGGCGAGATCCTCTTCAAACATGATGTGCTCGTCTACATCAGCTATGTGCTGATCGCCATCATCTGGTTCTTCCTCTTCCGGACCAAGGCCGGCCTGGAACTGCGCGCTGTCGGAGAAAACCCAGCCGCTGCTGATGCGGCGGCCATCAACGTCTTTGCCACCCGCTACGCCTGTGTCATCGCCGGCGGCATGCTCGCCGGTATCGCCGGCGCCTATCTGTCGCTGGCCTATGCGCCTTCCTGGTTGGAGAACATGACGGCCGGAAGGGGCTGGATCGCTGTCGCTCTCGTCATCTTCGGCATGTGGAACCCTATCCGAGCCTTCTTCGGCAGCTTCTTCTTCGGCACCATCGATGTGCTCGGCTTTACCATGCAGACACTGGGCATCCAGATCCCCTCTTTCTTCCTGAAGATGCTCCCCTATGTCCTCACGATCGTCGTCCTCATCGTCGTCACCCGTGAGACGAAGACCCGCCGCATCGCTTCGCCGGAGGCATTAGGATTATCGTATAACCGGGAGGAGCGGTAAAAGTCGGCAGCGAAATCCAAGGCCCAGCCTGAAGGAACCGCCTTACCCTTCCGAAGATCGAGGTGAATCGATTGTCCCGCCGCATCATCATCAAAGACGCATTGATCGTGACCATGAATCAGCAACGCCAGGTCATCCGGGGAGACCTCGCTATCTGCGATGGGGTAATTTCGTCCATTCGCCCCGGAGGCGACCTCGACTCAGTAGGTGAATCCAGCCCTGCAAGCGATCGCCAAACCGCCTTCTTCGCAGACCGGATCATCGATGCGCAGGGACGCATGGTCATCCCCGGGATCATCCAAGGCCATATCCACCTCTGTCAGACCCTCTTTCGCGGTCAAGCCGATGACCTGGAGCTGCTCGATTGGCTGAAACTGCGCATCTGGCCTTTGGAAGGCGCCCATGATGCGGAATCCCTCTATACGTCGGCCTGCCTGGGGATCGGCGAGATGTTTCGTTGCGGCACTACGGCCATCGTCGACATGGCCACCGTCCACCACACCGAATCGGTTTTCCAGGCGATCGTCGACTCGGGTATCCGCGCCCTGAGCGGCAAGTGCATGATGGATCGGGGGCAGGATGTTCCGGTCACCCTGATGGAACAGCGGGAGGAATCGCTCAGAGAGAGCGTCGATCTTCTCGAGAAATGGCATGGGAAGGGCGACGGGCGGCTTCACTATGCCTTTGCGCCCCGCTTCGCCATATCCTGCAGCGAGGAACTGCTCCTTGAGGTGGGCGATCTGGCTCGGCGCTACGGCGTCATGATCCACACCCACGCATCGGAAAGCCGGGGCGAGATCGCCATCGTCCAGGAAGAGCGCAAGATGCGCAATGTTCTCTACTTCGACCACCTGGGCATGGCCGGTGACAACCTGATCCTGGCCCACTGTATCTGGCTCGATGAGGCGGAACTGGATCTGATCGAACAGCGCCGCATCAAGGTATCCCACTGTCCCTCCTGCAACTTGAAACTCGGCTCCGGCGTCGCGCCTATCCCGGAGCTGATCCGCCGGAATGTCGCTGTCTCCATCGGGGCCGACGGCGCTCCTTGCAACAATAACCTCGATCCCTTCACGGAGATGCGCACCGCAGCACTGATCCAGAAAGCGCTTCACGGCCCGACAGCCATGCCGGCCTGGCAGGTCTTTGAACTGGCCACCTTAGGCGGAGCTCAGGTGATGGGCATGGCGGACCGCATCGGTTCTCTCGAAGTGGGTAAGCGGGCTGATTTGGCCATGCTTGATCTCAATCATCTCCACTGCGCCCCCATCGAGGGCGCCGATGTGTACACCCAACTGGTCTACCAGGCGCGGGGGAGCGACGTGGTGTTGACGATGGTCGACGGTCGCATCGTCTATGAGGAAGGGAAACTGACCACGATCGATGAAAAAGACTTGCTCCGCGACGCGAGTGAAGCCATCGTCCGCGTTGTCCGCAGGGCCGGGATCGTCCGGTGACTGCAGCAATTCGATGAATGCAATGGTCGGTGACAGCCGCCTCGTGAAGCCCTGTCTCTGAAGTTGAACCAGTGAGTAGAATCGGGCGACCGGCAGGTGTAACGCTGTATGGAAGCGTTTATTCCGGAGGTTGATATCGTGCGGTTATCAGAGGCGTTCGGCATCATGAGCCCGACGGTAGTGTCGGTCGTCGGGGCAGGTGGAAAGAGTTCGCTCCTGATGTCTCTCAGCGACCAGTGGGATACAGAGCGGATCCCTTATGTGCTGACGACGACCACCCGAATGGCTTATGCGCAGGTGGAGCATCTGGCGCCCGTCTTTCAGGAGGAATTTCAGCCTGGGCTTTTGCAGGTGCTTTCCGACCTGAGGCGCTTCGGCCGGGCCGGCTGGTTCCTGGGTTTTTCCGAGGAAAAAGTGAAAGGTCTTCCGCCGGAATGGGTGGACCGCCTTTGTGATTATCGATGTTCCTGGCATCTTTTGATCGAGGCAGACGGTGCCGGCGGCCGTCTGCTCAAAGCGCCGGCCGCCCATGAACCGGCTGTTCCCTCCCGGAGCGATCTGACGGTCGGTGTACTTCACCTCGGCGCCATCGGGAGTCCCATTGACACGACTGTCGTCCATCGTCCAGGACTTGTTCGACCCATCATCGGAAAGGAGAATGGGGAACCCATCGAACCGGAGGACCTGGCCCGGTTGGCCCTCCATCCGAAGGGGATATTCCGTGGCGCCGCGGGAAAACGGACGCTTGTGCTGAACAGCGGCGACGCCGGCGGCGACAAGGCGGATCTGCACCGGCGCTGGGTGGAAGCGATCGTTCATCAAATCTGGAAGGAAGGGGACGGCCGCACTGAGCGCGTCATTTGGACGAAAGGATATGGCCGAGAACTGCGGGCGCTGCGGGTCTATCAGCCACGATAGGGAAGAGGGAGAGTCCTCTTCCTTTTTATGCATCGCTTCCTCTGCTCCGCAAGACGGTGCTCTTGCGAAGGCGGCACCGCCAGGACAATCAACGGTGTCATCAGTCTCGCAGACAGCCCTGCTGACCCCAAAACGATTCTCTTCTCTAGGCATCGCCATTTTGGCAGCAGGATTTTCGCGACGCATGGGACAGCCTAAACTCCTACTGCCCCTGGGAGAAAAACCGCTCTTGGCCCACGCCTTGGACCGGATGAACGACTTGCCTTGGGGCCGTCGACTCGTCGTCATCGGTGAGCCGAGGCACGCCCTCGCTGACCTGTCTTTGAGCCGGGGTTACCGAGTCGTTTACAACGAAAGTCGAGAGGAAGGGCAGGCGTCGTCGGTCCGGTTGGCAGTCTCCACGTTATGCTCATCTCCGGCAGTAAGTCAGGCGACGGCAGAAAGCCAAATGCCGGTGGTAAGCTCATCGCCAATGATAAGTCCATTGCCGGCGCCAGATAGCCAAGCGACCGAACTTTCTGGATATCTCTTCTTGCCGGGCGATCAACCCTTTATCGAACCACTTTTGATAGCGGCCATGGCGAACGCCTTTTTTCAAAAAAATGATCGGCGCGCCATCGTTGTTCCCCGGCACGCAGGACAGTGGCGCAGCCCGGTCCTCTTCGGCGTCGCCTGGCGATCTGCCTTGTCGACACTGACCGGTGACCAGGGAGGACGAGATCTGATCCAGAAAAACCCAGGCTGCCTTGTTTCGGTCGACTGGGCGGACGAAGGACCTTTTGCAGATGTCGATACCTGGACAGATTACGAAGCCCTGCAACGGCAAAAGAGAACCTTTTCTGCGAGGCCCGTCCGGCAAGGATGAGCCTTTTGTATGTTTTGATTATCTTATGCCATCGATAGGAAAGCCCGACAGAGCAAATCCCCCCTACGACAGGCTGAACGCTGCCATAGGGGGGATTGTACTTATACCGCCTGCGGAAGCCCGCCTTCACGGAACTGGCTGTGATACAGCTCTGCGTAAAAACCGCCTTTGGCAAGCAAATCGGCATGGTTCCCCTGTTCGATGACCTTGCCATGGTCCATGACCAGGATCAGATCGGCCTCTCGGATGGTCGACAACCGGTGGGCGATGACGAAGCTGGTCCGACCCTGCATCAATCTCCCCATCGCCTTCTGAATCAGCGCCTCTGTGCGCGTGTCAACGCTGCTGGTGGCCTCGTCGAGGATGAGGATGGCCGGGTCAGCCAAGAGGGCGCGGGCGATGGTCAGCAACTGCTTTTGCCCCTGCGAGATGTTGGAGGCTTCCTCATCGAGCACAGTGGCGTAACCGTCAGGCAGGGTGCGGATGAAGCGGTCGGCCTTCGCCGCCTTGGCGGCGTGGACGATCTCCTCCTCCGTGGCCCCTTCACGTCCGTAGGCGATATTCTCCCTGATCGTGCCATGAAAGAGCCAGGTGTCTTGGAGGACCATGCCGAAGCAGCGCCGCAGATCGCTTCTACGGAGATGACGGATATCAACGCCGTCAATGGTGATGCGCCCACAGTCGACCTCATAAAAACGCATCAACAGGTTGATCAACGTCGTCTTGCCGGCGCCGGTCGGTCCGACGATGGCGACTGTCTGTCCCGCTTTGACGTGGATCGACATATCCTCGATGAGCGGTTCGTCCGATTTGTAGCGGAAAGAGACCGCTTCAAAGGCGACGTCCCCCAAGGGGCGGAATGCTGGAACAGCGGCTATATCCGCTTCTTCCGCCTCATCGAGCAGTTCGAAAACCCGCTCGGCTGAGGCGATGGTGGACTGGATCACGTTGGCGATATTGGCTGTCTGGGTGATAGGGTGGGCGAACTGCCGGGCGTACTGGATGAAGGCCTGCACATCGCCGATCTCAATGGCCCTTTTCGTGACCATCACGCCGCCGACGACACAGACGAGGACATAGCCGATGTTGTTGATGAACATCATCAGCGGCATGATGATGCCGGAGATGAACTGAGCCCGCCAGCTAACGTCATAAAGCTGTTCATTGATAGCGCTGAACTTGGCGATCGACGATGCCTCCTGGCCGTAGGCTTTGACGACAGGATGGGCCGTGTACATCTCTTCGATATGGCTATTCAGTTCTCCCAGCGTCTTTTGCTGGTTGATGAAATGAGACTGGGAGCGGGAGGCGATGCTTTTGATCACGAAGGCGCTCAAGGGCAGGGTGACGAGGAGGATTAGGGTCATCCCGGGGCTGATGACCAGCATCATGACGATGATGCCGACGATCGTCACCACGTTCGTGATCAGCTGGGTCAGGCTCTGGCTCAAGGTGTTGCTGATATTGTCTACGTCGTTGACGACCCGGCTCAGCGTCTCGCCGTGCGGTTTGCTGTCAAAATAGCGCAGCGGCAGGCGAGACAGTTTTTCGTTCACATCCTGCCGCAGCGCAAAGACCGTCTTTTGGGCCACACCGGCCATGACATACTGCTGCACATACCCGAAAAGGGCGCTGAATCCGTATAGCCCCGCCAGGACGAGCAGGATCTTCGCGATATAGGGAAAGTCGATGGCAGCGTCTGGCGACCCCTGATAGCGCATCATCAGCCCTGCAAAGAGCCGTGTCGTGGCATTGCCCAGCAGTTTCGGGCTGACGATGGAGAAGACGGTGCTGAGCAGGGCTGTGACGAGAACGGTGAAGAGGGAGAGCCGGTGCGGGCGCAGGTAGGCCGCCAGACGGCGGAGTGTGTCCTTGACATTCTTCGCTTTTTGCACCGGCATCCCCATGGGTGGTCCGCCGCCAGGGCTGAAACCGGCACGTGGTGCTGTTTTGATGCTACTTGCCTTCGTCATGCTGCGTCCTCCTCCGAGAGTTGAGAGGCGACGATCTCGCGGTACACATCACAGCTTTGCATCAACTGCTTGTGGTCGCCGATGCCGGCGATACGCCCCTGGTCGAGGACGATGATGCGCGTCGCGTCCATGATGGTGGAGACCCGCTGCGCCACGAGCAGCACGATGGCATTGGCGATCTCCGGTTTCAAAGCGGCGCGCAGGTTGGCGGCTGTCTTATAGTCGAGGGCGGAAAAGCTGTCGTCGAAGAGGTAGATGGCTGGTTTTCTCACAAGGGCGCGGGCGATGGAGAGGCGCTGTTTCTGCCCGCCTGACAGGTCGGCGCCGCCCTGGGCGATGGGGGAATCGAGACCGCCGGCCCGCTCAGCGATGAACTCGCCGGCCTGGGCGATCGCCAGGGCGCGCAGGATGTCGTCGCCAGAGGCGTCGGACTTTCCGCAGCGGATGTTCTCGGCGATGGTGCCGGAAAAGAGCAGCGCCTTTTGCGACACATAGCCGATCTTCGCACGCAGGTCTTGCTGGGCCAGCTGGCGCACATCGACGCCATCCAAGAGAATGCTGCCGCTGTCGATGTCGTATAAGCGGGGGATCAGGCTCAACAGCGTCGACTTGCCTGAGCCGGTGCCGCCGATGATGGCCGTGATCTCGCCGGACCGGGCTGTGAAGGAAACATCGGAGAGGACCGGCTGTTCCGCGCCGGGGTAGGAGAAGGTGACGTTGCGGAACTCCAGGGTCTCTACAGCGGGGCTTGTCAAGGGAGGATTTGTTCCGTCAATCGTCACCGGATCGACGATCGTCGCAACCGTATCGAGCACCTCGTTGATGCGCGCGGCCGAGGCGGAGGCCCGAGGAATCATGACAAAAAGAAAGGCCGCCATCATCAACGAAAACAGGATCTGCATGGCATACTGGATAAAAGCCATCAGGTCGCCCACCTGCAAATGCCCGCTTTCGATGCGCAGGCTGCCGAACCAGACGATGGCGATGATGGAGAAGTTCAAGAGCAGCATCATGATCGGCATCAGGGCGGCCATGATGCGGTTTACCTGGATCGCTGTGTTCGATAGGTCGGCGTTGGCCTCATGAAAGCGCACCTTCTGATGGTCGCCACGGTCGAAGGAGCGGATCACGCGGATCCCCATCAAGGTTTCCCGGAGGACCTGGTTTAATTTGTCGAGCTTCACCTGGATGGCTTTAAAGAGGGGCATTCCCTTGCGCGCCATGATAAAGATGACCGCCGCCAGGATGGGGACGACGGCGGCGAAAACGAGGGACAGGCGGGCGTCGCGGGACACAGCCATGATGATGCCGCCGGCGCACATCAAGGGGGCGCTGATCATCATGCGCATCGTCACTGTCAACATCTGCTGCAGTTGATGGATGTCGTTCGTCGTCCGGGTGATCAGCGAGGCGGCGCCGAAGCGGTTGAACTCCTGGAGGGAAAAGCGCTCCACATGGGTGAACAGGGCGCTCCGGAGGTCGCGGCTGAAGCCGGAGGCCGCTTTGGCAGACAGGTTGCTTGCCCCAATTGAGCAGATCCCCCCGACAGCGGCCACGATCAGCATGAGGCCGCCGAGCTTCAGGATATAGACGCTGTCGCCGGTCACGATGCCCCAGTTCACGATATCGGCCATCAAGGTCGGCAGATACAATTCGGACAGGGCTTGCAAAAAGAGCAGGACCAGGAGCAGGGTGACAGAGGCCCGATAGGGATGCAAAAAACGGTATAGCTTTAACATGCGCTATCCTCTTCCTTTGATAGGATCTGTGATGTGGGGGCCTCTTTTGTGGCGAAATAAAGGAACGCCTCATTCAGCAGTTCGGCCAGTTGCTGGCTCTTCACCTCGCCCAGGTGGTTGACCAATCCGTCGAAGGCGCTCACAAACTCATCGGCTGCCGCTTTGGTCACCTTTTCGCCCTTCTGCGTCAACCCGATGAGCGCCGCGCGCCGGTCATCCCGATCGATGGCCCGCTCCACCAGACCTCTTGCCTCCAGGTCCTTGATCAGTTGCGTCACCGTAGGGGGCCTTACGCGCAGGAGTTGGCTGATCTCGGACGCCTTGATGCCGCGAGAACCGGGCTTTCGTCCTTTCTTGATGCAAAAGAGGACCTTGATTTCGCTGGGCTTGTATCCGAGGATACTCCGCTGGTGCCACTCGATCCGCTTAAACTGCATGAAGGCTTGCAGCAGTTTTTGGGCCGTGCCGCTTTCATGAACCATTTCGTCACCTCACAGGCGATTTGCCATTTACTGAAAAAATATTTGTTAACCTAACTAATTATATAATTGCCTCAAGAGAGAGTCAATCGCACAACATTTGGCGGGGGCGGAATAGGATGTGCTGTAATGTGTTCGAATCCCTTTCGTGAAAGCGGCAGGGAAAAAGGATTTGGGAAAGAAAACAGCAAATATATCAACAAGATGACAATGCAGGCTTTGGAGGAGAAAAAAATGAGAAATAAGGCGATCACGACGATACTCTGTTCCATGTTGCTTTTAACCGCGCCGGTTAGCGCGGTCAGCGCCAATGAGGTGACCATCAGCGTCAACGGCGTCACCGTCGACTTTCCCGATGTGAAGCCTTATGTGAATGATGACGGTCGCACGATGGTGCCGTTGCGTTTTATCAGTGAACAGTTGGGCGCTCAGGTGAGATGGAATGAAAGTGAACAAATGGCGCTCATCCAGTACCGCGGCAAGACGATCGCCATTCCTATCGGCCAACCGAAGGCCTATATCAACGGCGTCACAGCGACGATAGACACAACGGCTGTCCGGCAAGATGGGCGCGTCCTCGTGCCGCTGCAACTGATCAGCGCCGTCTATGGCGCAAAAGCCGGCTGGGACGGTGAGACGAATAGGGTGACCCTACAGGTCATCCCCGAAAAGACGGTGATTGCCAAAAACAACAAGTATGACAAACCGCCTGCCATGACCATCGATCCGGGCAAGGAGTATCACGCCACCGTCCGCACCAACGCCGGCGACTTCACCATCAAACTCCGCCCCCAGGATGCTCCCCGGACCGTCAACAACTTCCTGTTCCTGGCGCGGGAGCGCTTTTATGACGGCATCCGTTTCCACCGGATCATCGGTGACTTCATGATCCAGACGGGCGATCCCCTCGGCAAGGGCACCGGCGGCCCCGGTTATCGCTTCGCCGACGAGCTGCCCGTGAAAATCCCTTACGGTCCCGGCGTCGTCGCTATGGCCAACGCCGGTCCGGATACGAACGGCAGCCAGTTTTTCATCTGCACCGGCGACGCCGCAAAGAACCTGAACAGTAATCCCAACTACACCATCTTCGGCGAGGTGATCGGCGGCATGGATGTGGTGAAGCGGATCGCCGATACGCCTGTCGAAGCGGGGCCTGGCGGCGAGATCAGCCAGCCGTTGCTGGATACGGTGATCTATGAAGTGAGGGTGGAAGAACAGTAATTCATCAAATTGAATAGCGCTACGATCAAAGTGCCCGCTGATTAGCGATAAAAGATCGCCTCATTTGAAATCTCCGGCGACCATGGTAAAATGAGAAGCATACGTCCGGCAACCGGATCATATCGTGACAGAATTGAAGCGGAGATGAGCAGCATGTATGAACTCCTAGCCGGCGTCTACGACCGGCTGATGGCCGATGTCAACTACGACGACTGGGTGGACTTCACCGAAGGCGTTTTTTCCCGCTACGGGCTCCAACCGGTCACCGTCCTTGACCTGGCCTGCGGTACCGGCGCCATCACCGAGCGCCTGCTCAAGCGGGGCTACCGCGTCGTCGGCGTCGACCTCTCGCCGGACATGCTGGCCGTCTGCGCCGATCGCCATGAGGAATACCTGGAGCGGGGTCAACTGCTCCTCTTAAATCAGGACATGCGTCGCCTCGAATACCCCCGGCAGGTGGAGGCCATCGTCTGCTTTCTCGACGGCTTGAACTATCTCGCTTCCGTTGAGGACCTGACCCAGACGCTGAGCCGTGTCGCCAAGACGCTCGCGCCGGGCGGCGTGCTGGTGGCCGACCTGCATACAGAACATAAGCTGTCGACGGTGCTGGGTAACGAAACTTTTACCGAAATCCGGGAGGATCTGGCTTACATCTGGTCAAATTACTATTCTCCAGTCACCCGCATGGTGGAGATGGACCTACTCTTCTTCGTGGCTCGCCCGGACGGCCTCTATGAACGTTTTGAAGAGAGCCACTATCAGGTGTGGTTCAGCCGCGACGAGATCGAAAGCGCTGTAGCCGCTGCCGGCCTTACCCTGGAAGGCTTTTACGGCGACCTGGACGGCAACGCGCCGGCAGACACGAGCGATCGCATCTATATCGTCGCCCGAAAAGGGAGCGAATAGGGTGGCCAGAAGGTCCATTGGGGGGCGAGACCAATAAACCCCTCTACATCTATAAACCAATGCCCTCTGAACCAACAAACAATGTTCATTAAGGAGAAGTATCGTTGAGCGATCTGATCAAGGTGATCGAGGCCTTCCTGACCCAAATCGTCGCCTACCTCAACTCTTTCGGTTACACCGGCGTCGCTATCGGCATGGCCATCGAGAGCGCCTGCATCCCCCTGCCGTCAGAGATCATCATGCCCATGGCCGGCTTCATGGCTTACCAGGGCTCGATTACCCTCTTCGGCGCCGCCATGGCCGGCACTGTTGGCAACGTTATCGGCTCATGGGCCGCCTACTATGCCGGGCGTGCCCTTGGCGAGGAGTTTCTCTTCAAATACTTCGGCTGGCTCATCTCGCGCAAGGAATTCAACATGGCTCAGCGCTGGTTTGACAAGTACGGCGACGCGGCCATCTTCATCAGCCGCCTCCTGCCGGTCATCCGCACCTTCATCTCCTTGCCGGCCGGTATCGCTAAGATGGACGTGAAGAAGTTCACCCTCTACACCTTCTTGGGCTCCTTCCCCTGGTGCTACGGCCTCGCCTACATCGGTTACGTCCTCGGCGAGAACTGGCAGTCCATCCGCAAGTACGGCCATGATATCGACATCGTCATCATCGCCCTTATCGGCCTGCTTGGCGCTTTTTGGCTCTGGCACAAGTTCAAGGACTACCGGGAGAGCCGCCCGAGATGATCGGCAAAGACGGAGTTGTTGCTAAAAGATTTTCGGGTCAACAGCGTTGGGTATGAAATGTTAGGTCTGAACTGCAGGGATCGCAGCGACGACATTGCATTTGTTGCGGGAAATGCTATAATGGAAGACATATGACCCCGATATGACGAAAATGACGATGAACGGGAGCAGTATACCGTCCATCTTCCACCAGAGACCTGCCGGCTGGTGCAAGGCAGGGGAGAGGCGGTCGAACCTCGCCCGGGAGTCGTAGGGCCGAAGGGGGAACGCTGGCGCAACGAAAGCGTCAGATGCGCAGGCTGATTGTATGGCTGTCCCAAAAGGGGCAGCGATCCGATAGGAAGTCAGCCGGCACATCCCTGTAAGACCTGCCGGTGGCAGGACCGTTATCCCTGCGCGAGCGGCCGATTTCCGGCAACGGACCTCATGCGCGAAGGTTGTTTTTGAGGCAACGCGAGCCAGCCCTCCCAGGCAAAGCGCCTGGAAGGTTTAATAGCATGGAGAAGTCCCCCGGTGCGGCAACTTGGGTGGTAACGCGGAAAGAACCTTTTCGTCCCATGACGGGCGGGAAGGTTTTCCTTTTTTCCAGAAAAACAGGGATAAAAAAGCGATCGATATTCTTTTGGGAGGAGTCCACACTCATGCAAGAGCGCTACGACTACCAGCAGATCGAGAAAAAATGGCAAAAATACTGGGCGGACACAGGCATGTTCCGCCTCCAGCAGGAGGAAGGCCGGCCCAAATACTACTGCCTGGAGATGTTCCCTTACCCCTCGGGTAACCTGCACATGGGCCATGTGCGCGTCTACTCCATCGGCGACGTTGTCGCCCGCTTCAAAACGATGCAGGGCTACAACGTGCTGCACCCCATGGGCTGGGACGCCTTCGGCCTGCCCGCTGAAAACGCCGCCATCAAGCACAAGGTGCCCCCTGCCGACTGGACCTGGAGCAACATCGCCAACATGCGTCGCCAGCTCCAGTCCATGGGCATCTCCTACGATTGGGAGCGGGAAGTGGCCACCTGCCACCCCGACTACTACAAATGGACCCAGTGGCTCTTCTTGCAGCTTTACAAGGCCGGCCTGGCCTATAAGAAAAAAGCCAACGTCAACTGGTGCCCCGACTGTGCCACCGTCCTCGCCAACGAGCAGGTCGTCGACGGCCTCTGCGAGCGCTGCGACGCCACCGTTGAGAAAAAAGCTCTGGAGCAGTGGTTCTTCCGCATCACCGACTACGCCCAGCGCCTCTTGGACGATTTGAACAAACTGCCCGGCTGGCCCGACAAGGTCAAGACGATGCAGGAAAACTGGATCGGCCGCTCCGAAGGCGTCGAGGCCGACTTTGCCCTGGAAAACCCCGTCGGCGGCGTGGACAAGCTGACCGTCTACACGACCCGCCAGGACACCATCTTCGGCGTCACCTACATGGTGCTGGCGCCGGAGCATCCAGCCGTAGAAGCCTTGGTGAGCGGCAACCCCCGCGAGGCGGAGCTGCGCGCCTTCATTAAAAAGGTCCTCAGTCAGAGCGAGATAGACCGCACAGCGAACGACACGGAAAAAGAGGGCATCTTCACCGGCCACTACTGCATCAACCCGCTGACCGGCGAAAAGGTGGCCGTCTACCTGGCCAACTACGTCCTCGTCGACTACGGCACCGGCGCCGTCATGGGCGTGCCGGCCCATGATCAGCGCGACTTTGAGTTCGCCACCAAATACAATATCCCTATGAAAGTGGTCATCCAGCCTGAAGGCCTGCCCGACCTGGACGTAGAGGAGATGGACCACGCCTATGAAGGGGAAGGCCGCCTGGTCAACTCAGGCGAGTTCGATGGCCTGATCAACACGCAAGCCCTCGACGTCATCGCTGACAAGCTGGAGCGGGAGGGCAAGGGCGTCCGCAAGGTGAACTACCGCCTGCGCGACTGGCTGATCTCGCGCCAGCGCTACTGGGGCGCGCCGATCCCCGTCATCTATTGCGAAAAATGCGGCGAAGTAGCCGTCCCCGACGAGCAGCTTCCGGTCATGCTGCCCACCGACGTGGCCTTTACCCCTTCCGGAGAATCACCCCTGACCAGCCGGCCCGATTTCTACGAGTGCACCTGCCCCCGATGCGGCGGCAAAGGCCGGCGCGAGACAGACACGATGGACACCTTCGTCTGCTCCAGTTGGTATTTCCTGCGCTACTGCACGCCGAAAGACAAAGACCACGCCTTCTTACAAGAGGACGTGGACTACTGGATGAACGTGGACCAGTATATCGGCGGCGTCGAACACGCGATTTTGCACCTCATGTACGCCCGCTTTTTCACCAAAGTCCTCTACGACCTGAAACTGGTCAAGGTCGAAGAGCCCTTTGAAAACCTGCTCACCCAGGGCATGGTCCTCATGGGCGGTTCCAAGATGTCCAAATCGAAAGGCAACACCGTCAGCCCCGAAGAGATCATCGCCAAATACGGCGCCGACACGGCCCGCCTCTTCATCCTCTTCGCTGCCCCGCCCGAGCGCGACCTCGAGTGGAGCGACCGCGGCGTCGAAGGCGCCCACCGTTTCCTGCACCGCCTCTGGCGGCTCGTCTATGCCTACAGCGATCAGATCGCCAGCGTGCCGGGGACGATGGTGGGGTATGGAAAAGGGCAACCTAATGGGTCAAAGGGCGATAACCTCTTTAGCCTGAACAGCGA